>DASXJM010000088.1:0-4716 GCA_036497405.1 Streptosporangiaceae bacterium
CACCACGTCGACGTCACCCCGGCCCAGCAACTGGTCCAGCCCCGCCTCGGCCGCGCACCCGTGCTGGCCCGCGAACTCCCGCGCCCGCCCCGGATCCACGTCGGCCACGGCCACCAGCCGGGCCCCCGGCACCAGCCCAATGGCCTCAGCGTGAAACCCCGCGATCGTCCCGGCCCCCACGATCCCGAACCCGAACTCGCTCATCAGCGCCCACCCTACGGCGCGTATGTCCGCGGCTGTCGGCCCGGTGCGGGACAATACCTATATGCGGTTGTACCGGGATGACGGGGTGGTGCTGCGCCAGCAGAAGCTGGGCGAGGCTGACCACATCATCACCGTGCTGACCCGCAAGACGGGCAAGGTGCGCGCGGTGGCCAAGGGCGTGCGGCGCACCAAGTCCCGGTTCGGCGCCCGCCTGGAGCCCTTCACCCACGTCGACCTGCTGCTGTACCAGGGCCGCTCGCTGGACACCATCACCCAGGCCGAGGCGATCCGCCCGTACGGGGCCCCGCTCGCCGCGGACTACCCCCGCTACACGGCTGGGGTGGCCATGCTGGAGACCGCCGAACGGTTCACCCCCGAGGAGAAGGAGCCCACGCTCCGCCAGTTCCTGCTGCTCATCGGCGGCCTGCGGTCGCTGGGGGAGCGGGAGCACGAGGCCAGCCTGGTCCTCGACGCCTTCCTGCTGCGGTCGCTGGCCGTGGCCGGTTACGCCCCGGTCCTGAACGAGTGCGCCCGCTGCAGCCGCAAGGACCGGCTGTCCGCCTTCGCCGTCGCGGCCGGCGGCATGGTCTGCGCCAATTGCCGCCCGAACGGCGCGGCGTCACCGGGCCCGGCCACCGTGGGCCTGATGGGTGCCCTGCTCCGGGGCGATTGGGACACAGCGGACCAAAGCGACCGGCGTAACCAGGTAGAGTGCAGCGGCTTGGTGGCCGCCTATCTGCAATGGCACCTGGAGCATTCCATCCGTTCGCTGCGTCATGTGGAGCGTGTGTGACCGTCCGGCCGCCTGATCCTCATCCGAGTGGTATGCGCCCGCCCGACCTTCCCCGTGACCTGGTCCCGCGGCATGTGGCCATCGTCATGGACGGTGACGGCCGCTGGGCCAAGCAGCGTGGCCTGGCCCGCACCGAAGGCCACAAGCAGGGCGAATCGTCGCTTCTCGACGTGATCATGGGTGCGATCGAGCTGGGCATCCCGTACCTGTCGGCGTACGCGTTCTCCACCGAGAACTGGCGCCGGTCCCCGGACGAGGTCCGGTTCCTGATGGGCTTCAACCGCGACGTCATCCACCGGCGCCGGGACCTGCTCAACGAGATGGGGGTCCGGATCCGCTGGGCCGGCCGCCGTCGCCGGCTGTGGCGCAGCGTGATCTCCGAGCTGGAGGAGGCCGAGCGGATGTCGGCCGGCAACTCCGTGCTCACCCTGCAGTTCTGCGTGAACTATGGGGGCCGGGCCGAGATCGCCGACGCCGCCGCGGCCCTGGCCGCCGACGTGGCCGCGGGCAAAGTCCGGGCCGACAAGGTCGACGAAAAAGTGTTCGCCCGCTATCTCTACGAACCTGAAATTCCCGACGTCGACCTTTTTGTTCGCTCTTCCGGTGAGCATCGCACGTCGAATTTCCTGGTCTGGCAGTCCCATTATGCCGAGCTGGTCTTTCTTGACACGCTCTGGCCCGATTTCGACCGCCGCCACCTCTGGCAGGCCTGCGAGCTCTACGCCAGCCGCGATCGCCGGTACGGCGGTGCCATTCCAAATCAGGTGGCGGGCGTGACTCCCCTCGGCGACCGCTGACGCGAACCTCTCACCAGCGGCAAAACCAGGAATCCTACCTGGCTGAATTCTGCGGGCCGGCAAACTACGAGCCTGTAATTCAACGGCTTTCCTGCGCCCCGAAAAGCATTTTATTCGTAACGGCTTGACCAGGTTTGTTCGGTTGCATTATTTCACCGTTGCGGGCTCTCGTGGTAGGCGCGCCATTGATCGATCATTGTGCCGGGCAATGCCCCGTTTTGAGCATTCCGGACGGCGTCGGGCGCCGAAAGCCCAGGCGTAAGCGGAGAGTGACGTGGGAACACCGGAAAGTGGCGTCGCCGTAATTACATGACCGAAGTACTGGCCGAGCCGGGGGAAACGGCAGGGCGCCAACGGCCAGTCGGTTAGCCCTCGTCAGCAGACGCGGGCTAGCTCATGAGTCAGCACAACGGGGGGTGTTGATGCGTCGCACAGCAGTGGCCGTCACAGGCGTAGGTTGCGCAATTGGACTGTTCGCCGCCGGGGGCCTGAGCCCGGCCAGCGCCAGTGCGGCCGGCCACGGCCTGGCCAGCAGTCACGTGTCCAGGGCAGGTTCGTCGGCCATTCAAACCAAGAGCAAACCGTCCGGCCCGGGCACGCCGGCTGCCGCGGGAACAGCGGCCAGCGGCATGCAGACGGTGACCTACGACGGGTACTCCGTCACCGTCCCAGCCAGCTGGCGGGTGTTCCATCTCGATTCCGATCCTGGTCAGTGCGTCAGGTACGACATCAATGCGGTCTACCTCGGCAGTCCTGGAGCCAATCAGAACTGTCCTTCGAATCTTATTGGCCGGGCCGCGACCATTACCATCACTCCAGCCGGCGTGTCGGGCTCATCGTCGCAGGCCAGCCGGGGTGCGTCGAGCGCGGCGGCGCAGGGCGGACTGGTCCAGTCCCCGCCGCCCAGTGAGAGTGGCCGGGCGATCTCGGCCAAGGCCAGCTCGTTCAGCCGGATGAGCCAGTACAGCCAGGAGAACGAGCTGCGCGGTTCGGTCACGGGCAACAACGTGTCGGTGACCGCGACCTACGGGTCGGACCCCGCGCCGGTGACCCGGTACCTGCGCAGCCTGCACCGGGACCGGCCGCTGCGGGCCGGCTCGACGTCGGGGACCGCCGCCCCGGCCAAGACCCCGGCCACCACCAAGGCCCCGACCACCACCAAGAGCACGACCACCACCAAGGCCCCAGCACCGGTCAAGAGCCCGACTACCACGAAGGCCCCGGCCACCACCAAAAGCACCACCAGTACCTCGAGCACCGGCAAGCCCGCCAGCACGCTGGCTTCCACGCTCAAGCCGAGCATCCCGTCCAGCCCGCTGGCCGGTCTCGACACCTGCACCGCGCCATCGCTGAACGCGATGAAGGCGTTCAAGGCCAAGTACTCGGCAATCGGCATCTACATCGGTGGCCAGAACATGGCCTGCAACTACGGCAACCTGTCCACGTCCTGGGTCAAGTCGGCCCACGCCCTCGGCTGGTCGCTGCTGCCGCTCTACGTCGGGCTGCAGGCGCCGTGCAACAACTTCGCCGACATCAGCTCGACCAAGGCCGTGGCCCAGGGCACCCAGGCGGCCGACACCGCCGTGGGTGACGCGGCCAACCTGGGCATGGGCAAGGGCTCGCCCGTCTATTTCGACATGGAGGGTTACAACAACACCAACAGCAGCTGCCGCAGCACCGTGCTGCAGTTCCTGGACGCCTGGACCAAGGAGGTGCACGCCCGCGGCTACTTCTCCGGGGTGTACTCCAGCGCCGCCAGCGGCGTGTCCGACCTGGTCGCGGCGGGTAGCGTCAACGGCCACCTGATGAACAAGCCGGACGCCATGTGGTTCGCGCTGTGGGACAAGAACAGCAACCTCACCGGCACGCCGTACCTGCCCGCCAACAAGTGGACCTCGGACCGGGTCAAGCAGTTCCAGGGCAACCAGAACGTCAAGCTCGGCGGGTACACGCTCAACATCGACGCCGACCGGGTCGGAGGCGCCGTGTCGGCCCCATGATCCACGCCGTGTTGCACACCGCCTGAACTGGTCAGGGGAAGGGCTGGTTCTGGTTCGGCGAGGGGCGCGGTGGCTCTAAACTGAGAGCCACCGCGCCCTTCTGCATGGTGTAGACCGTGCCCGCGCGATTCCCGGGACGCCCCTTGGTGGTGCTGTCCCAGCTGGAAACCCAGTGAAATAACCCAGTGCAACAACCCAGCGAAGTAGCGCAGGGTTGAAACGACGCCGACCGCCAGCCGGATGGAGACCTGTAATGGCAGCACGCAGTGACCGTATGGATACGATCGTCAGCCTTTCCAAGCGGCGGGGGTTCGTGTACCCGTCCAGCGAGATCTACGGCGGCCTGCGCGCTTCCTGGGACTACGGCCCGCTCGGCGTCGAGCTGAAGAACAACGTCAAGCGCCAGTGGTGGCGCTCGATGGTGCAGGAGCGCGACGACATCGTCGGCCTGGACTCCAGCGTGATCCTGGCCCGCGAGGTGTGGGAGGCCAGCGGCCACGTCACCGAGTTCGTGGACCCCCTGGTCGAGTGCATGTCCTGCCACAAGCGGTTCCGGGCCGACCACCTGGCCGAGGCCTACGCCGAGAAGCACGGGCACGCCCCCGAGCACGGCCTGGCCGACGTCACCTGCCCCAACTGCGGCAACAAGGGCACGTTCACCGAGCCCAGGATGTTCAGCGGCCTGCTGCGCACCTACCTCGGTCCGGTCGAGGACGAGTCGGCGATGCATTACCTGCGTCCCGAGACCGCGCAGGGCATCTTCCTGAACTTCCTGAACGTTATGACGACCGCGCGCAAGAAGCCGCCGTTCGGCATCGCACAGACCGGCAAGAGCTTCCGGAACGAGATCACACCGGGCAACTTCATCTTCCGTACCCGCGAGTTCGAACAGATGGAGATGGAGTTCTTCGTCGAGCCGGGC
>DASXJM010000089.1:0-27793 GCA_036497405.1 Streptosporangiaceae bacterium
GTGGTTCGCCGACGAGCTGCCCGGGCCGGAGACCACGGTGGTCTACACCCGGGCCACTCCCCCGGACTGGCCGCGGCCCGCGGGCCGGCTGGCCGCGGCCGACCTGACCGCGGCGGGCCTGGCGGGTCTGGGGGCCGAGGCCGGCGGGTTCATCTGCGGGTCGGCCGGGTTCGCCGAGGGGGCCACCTCGGCGCTGGAAGAAGCCGGGATTGCGGCCGGGCAGATCCGGGTCGAGCGGTTCGGGCCGACCGGTTAGTTTCAGGCGCCTCAGTCCTGGGCGCCGAGGAGGGCTGGGAGGTCGGCGACGCTATCCAGAACGTGGGTGGCGCCGGCGGCCTGAAGCTCCTCGGGCGGGGTGCCGCCGGTGAGGACGCCGGCGACCAGACCGGCGCCGGCGCGGAGGCCGGACTCGATGTCGCTGCGGGTGTCGCCGACCGTGGCCAGTTCGGAGACGGCGCCGCCGCCCAGGCGGAGCAGGGCGGTGAGGGGCAGGTCGGGCCAGGGGCGGCCGCGGCCGGCGTCGGCCGGGGACAGGGCCAGGTCGATCAGGGGGCGCCAGTCCAGGGCGTCCAGCAGGGCGTCCCGAGTGGAGGGCGAGAAGCCGGTCAGCAGGCAGACCTGGAGGCCGGCCGCGCGCAGGGCGGACAGGGTCTCGGCCGCGCCGGGCAGGGGCGCGACGGCGCCGGCCCGGACCGCGCGCTCGTAGTGGTGCTCGAAGGCCTGGTTGGCGTCGATCGCGGCGTCCTCAGGCAGGATGCGGCGGAACACCTCGATCTTGGACTGGCCCATGGTGGCCCGGACGTCCTTCATGGCCCGCTCGTAGCCGTCGGCGGACAGGCCGCGGTTGCTGATGGCGGTCTCGAAGGCGTCCATGACCACGCCGTCGTCGGCCACGGTGGTGCCCGCCATGTCCAGGCAGGCGATGGTGTAGCTCATGCGAACGTCTCCTCCGCGATAGCGGGCGAGCAGGTCATGCCGCGCCCGCCGGGCCCGGTGACCAGGACCACGCCCGGGGCCAGCTCTGATCGGTGGTAGAGCTCGTCGGTGGTGACCTGACTGTAGACGCCGGCCCAGCGGCGCTGGGTCGGCGGCAGGGCCGTGCCCAGCAGGTGCTCGGCCCGGGCCCGCAGGTGATCGTAGGTGTCCTCGTCGACGTCGAACCCGAACGGCTCGTCGTACTCGTGGGTGTCGCCGATGGTCAGGCTGCCGTCCCGACGCTGGACCAGCAGTAGCTGGGCCCGCTGGCGGGCCGCCACCGGGGGCTGCGGCGGCAGCGCTCGCCGCCCCGGCAGGTCGAACGCCGGGTAGTAGCGCATCGAGTCGCCGTCGGCCACCGCGGTGGTGACCGGGCCCGGGAACGGGCGGGTCTGCAGCATCTGCAGCCGGACCCGGCGCAGCGGCGGCTCGGGGTAGGCGGCCAGGTGCGGGCCGGCCAGGCCGGTGTAGGCGGCGCCGGAGCAGACCACGACCAGGTCGCCGCGGTGCCACTGGCCGGTGTGGTCGCGGACCGTGCGCGGGGCGACCGCGACCGCTTCCCGGCCCGGGAGCCAGACGTAACCCGGAGACTCGGCCAGGTGGGCCCGCAGGGCCGCGGCGGCGGCGCGAGGCTCGACGATGGCGTCCTGGCGGCAGTGCAGGGCGCCGACGAACTCGCCGGCCAGGGCTGGGTTGAGCGCGCGGGCGGCGGGCGGGTCGAGGATCTCGAAGCCGCGCTGGGCGGCGTCGGGGCGGGCCGAGGCCTCCTTCATCAGGGCCAGCTCGGTGTCGTCGGCGGCCAGGGTCAGCGAGCCCGCCGGCCGGAAGCCCACCTCGGGCACGTCGGCGGTGACCTCGGCCCAGCGCTGCCGGGCCCGCAGGGCCAGGTCCAGCTCGGGGCCCGGGGCCCGGCCGCTGACCCAGACCAGGCCGAAGTTTCGCACGCTGGCGCCCCGGCCGGTCAGCTCGCGCTCCAGGTGGACGACGCGGAAGCCCCGCTGGCGGGCCGACACCGCGTGCATGGTCCCGAGGATGCCGCCGCCCACGATGACCACGGCGCCGTCGGTGCCATCGTTCATCCCGTCGTCCTCCCGTTGTCAGGCGGCCGACACGAGACCGCCAGTAGCCCGGGGAATACCTCTTCCTGGGCCGATACGGGCTGGTGCCGACAATTAGTATAGTCATGTAAAAACTTGTATAGCCAAGTTTAGACCTTCAATATATTTACCGAAGGCTGGGTGGCGGGGCGCGTGGATATGCGAGGCGGGGCGGTGGACGTGATCGGTGAGCTGTTCACGGGTGAGGGGGCGCAGGATTACCTCGGCGAGGAGGTGAGCGTGGCCGTGCACATGCGGCAGGCGGGCACGCTGGCCGAGGCGGCCGGGGCGCCGGGCCCGCAGGTGGCGGCGGCGCTGCTGCACGACGTGGGGCATATCTGCGGGGCCACCGTCAGCGGGCGGGAGCTGATGGCGGGCACGGACAACCGGCACGGCGAGGCTGGGGCGGCCTGGCTGGCCCAGTGGTTCGGCGAGGACGTGACCGAGCCGGTCCGGCTGCACGTGGCGGCCAAGCGCTACCTGTGCGCGGTCGAGCCCGGCTACTACGGCCAGCTGTCGGCGGCGTCGGTGTACACGCTGTCGGTCCAGGGCGGCCCGATGAATGACGCGGAGGCGGCGGCGTTCGCGGCCGGGCCCTACGCCGAGGCGGCGGTGGCGATCCGGCGCTGGGACGAGGAGGCCAAGGATCCCGAGGCCGTCACCGCGCCCTTCGCGCACTTCGAGCCGTTGCTCAGGAGCCTGATTCGTCGGCCGGCAGGCGGGTCAGGGAACTGACCGCCACCGAGTTGTGCACGGTGAACGCGACCTCGCTGCCCAGGTAGCGGTCTTCGGACCACTCGATCGGGACGCCGGCCGGGTCGGTGGTGCGGCGCCGTTCGCGCAGCAGCGGGACCCGGGGCCGGGTGGCCAGCAGGCGGGCGTCCTCGGTGCTGGCCGGGACCGAGTCGATGACGTGCTCGGCGTCGGCGAAGATCACGCCGAGCTCGCCGAGCCGCTCGTAGATCGACTCGGTGTCCAGGTCGATCCCGGCCACCAGGGCGCCGACCCGGTCCGGGAACGCGGAGCGCTCGATCATGACCGGGCGGCCGGACAGCAGCCGGACCCGGGTCAGGTGGTAGAGCCGGGTCCCCGGCACCAGCCCGAGCTGCTCGGCTTCGGACGGCTGGGCTTCCCGCCGGGTCATGGCCACGACCTGGCCGGACGGGACCTCGCCGATGGCGTGGGCCCAGCGCGAGAAGCTGGCCAGCTCGCCGAAACTCTGCAGCTGAGGGCCGCCCAGCACGATGCGGCGGGCGCCGCGGCGAGAGGCGATCACCCCGTCCGCGCGCAGCGCGGCGAAGGCCTGCCGGACCGTGCCGCGCGACACCGAGTACCGGTCGGCCAGGTCACTCTCGGACGGAAGCCGGGTGCCCGCCGGGTACTCGCCCGCCACGATCGCCGCCCGGAGATCGTCGGCCACCTTGCGGTAGAGCGACGTCGGCCCCGTTGGTGCTGCCACGATCGTTGAGGTTAGCGGGTTCGGCGGGGATGGCGGGCGCGTCCGGGGCGCTCACGGCCCGAGGCGGGATCGTGTCCGGGCCGAAGCGGGCCTGCAGGTACCGGGAGAACTTGTGCCCGTACTTCTGCATGGGGGACTCGACGAAGTAGTAGGTGGCCGCCGAGCAGACCAGGATCACGGCCAGGATGCCCGCGGCCAGCAGGACCTGGATCGGGAACGGGTGCGGCACGTCCAGGCTCTTGATCGAGTGGTAGGCGGTCAGGATGATCGGGTGCAGCAGGTAGACCGAGTAGCTGACCAGGCCCAGCCAGGCCAGCCAGCCCGGCACCCGCTTGTGGCGGACGGCCATGCCGAGCGCGAACGTGCCGCCCGCCAGCACCAGGCAGGCGGTCCACTGGATGCGGTACTGGGTCAGGTTGCCCGGCGTCCAGCCACCCGGGCCGTGCCACAGGCCGGCCGCGAGGGCGAAGACGAACACCCCGCCCGCGATCATCAGCGCGTGCTTCCAGGCCAGCTGGCCCTGCTCGGCCCGGTACAGCAGGGTGCCGGTGAACATCAGGGCCAGGATGACCAGGCCGGTGCAGGGCCCCGGGTAGCTGGTGTTGAACAGCAGCAGGGTCAGCCCGGTGCCGGCGGCCAGGGTCACACCCACCGCGCGGAGCCGGGCCCGGCCGGTGACGGCCAGGGCCAGGCCGATGAGGATGCCGGCGTCGGCCAGGATCGCGATCCGGCGGTCGCCGGTCTCGTGGCCCAGGATGTGCAGGTGGTTCAGGCTGGCGTTGGTCAGGACGCCACCCAGCGCCAGCGCGCCCCCGGCCGCGGCCAGCGCGTAGGCGCCGCTGTGCCGGTGGATGCGGAACGTGAACAGCGCGGTCAGCAGCAGGTAGAAGACCATCTCGAAGGAGAGGGTCCAGATCACGTTGGGGATGTTGGTGCCGTCGAGCATGTTCGACATCATGAACGGCACCGAGTAGATCCAGGTCTTGGGCGTGTTCTCGGCCCCGTGAAGTCCGCCGAAGCCGGTCTTGAACGCCAGCAGGGACAGCGCGATGGCCACGATGTACAGCGGGTAGAGCCGGAACGCCCGGCTGACCCAGAAACCGCGGACGCTGCCCTTGCGTTCCAGCGAGGCCGGGATGATGTAGCCGCTGACCAGGAAGAACACGAACACGCCGTACTGGCCGGTGTCCAGCACCTTGTAGACGAGGTCGTGCGGGCGCTGCAGGACCAGGCCACCCATGTGGTCGAACACCACGCACAGGGCGGCGAATCCGCGCATCGCGTCCAGCCACGCCAGCCGCCGTCCCTGGGGCGGAGCGGGCACGGACTCGGGGAGCGTCGGCTCGGTCACCAACCGCGTAGTGGAACTGGACACGCGAATCGACGTTACCCGAGGAGCCGGCCGGAATTTGGCAACTTGGCCCGGACGGAGGGTCAGGTCACATTACCGCTGGGTTACGTGCTCGGGCCGGGGCGGCGGGCCCGGCGGGTGCGCTTGGCCTGGGCCACGGTGTAGGTCCGCTCCAGCGCGGCCTGGGTCGCGGGCAGGTCCCGCTGGGCCAGCACCACGAACAGGCAGTCGACCACGGTGAGCTGGGCGATCCGGCTGGTCATGGCGCCGGACCGGAAAGCGGTCTCGCGGGCCGCGGTGAGCAGGACCAGGTCGGCGGCCTCGGTGATCGGCGACCACGGGAAGTTGGTCACGGCCACGGTGACGGCGCCGTTGTCCTGAGCCAGCTTCAGGGCGTCGATGGTGTCCACGGTGGTGCCGGTGTGGGACAGGCCCACGGCCAC
This sequence comes from Streptosporangiaceae bacterium, assembly GCA_036497405.1. Taxonomy (GTDB): domain Bacteria; phylum Actinomycetota; class Actinomycetes; order Streptosporangiales; family Streptosporangiaceae; genus Bog-532. The sequence continues at coordinate 5,326 of DASXJM010000089.1, forward strand.
GTCGCCCGCGGACCGCAGCGCGGCGGAGGTGATGGCCATGTGCGGGTCCGGCCAGGCGAACGCGGGCCGCCCGATGCGCTGCAGCTTCTGCTGCAGGTCCAGCCCCACGTAGCCGCTGGCCCCGACCCCGTAGATGTCGATGCGGGCCGCCGTGGCCAGCGCGTTGACAACGTTAACAAGGACGGCCGGGTCCAGGTGGTTGGCGGTGTCGGTGACCGCGGCGGCGTCGGCGTAGGCGATCTTCTTGGCGATCAGGGCGGCGTCGTCGCCGGGGCTGATGTCCCGGGCGGCGGCCGCGACCGCGCCGCCGTCGTCGGAGGCCACCGCGGCGGCCAGGGCCAGCCGCAGTTCGGGGTAGCCGCGCAGGCCCACGGCCCGGCAGAACCGGACCACGGTCGTGGCCGAGGTTCCACAGGACCGGGACAGCTCGGAGATCGACATCCGCGCCGCGCCACCCGGGTCGTCGAGGACCGCCTGCGCGACCCGGCGCTCGACCGGGGCCAGGTTGGGCAGGAGCGAGCGAATGGTCACCAGAATGCCGATGTCCATCGCCGGGTCCTCCCTCGTCCCCCTCGGCGTGCTGCAACCGTTTGCCGACGGGCCTCATGGTACCGCAATGCATGTGCGGATGCACAGAGCATTTGGCCTGAGGTGACTGGGCGACAAGCCCCGATCGGACCGCGATAGCGGTCAGGCCCGGGTCAGGCGAGCGAGATCTTGCCGGAGCTGACCGAGATCTTCTGGCTGGGCAGCGGGTTGCTGGCCGGGCCGGTGATCACGCTGCCGTCCTTGGCGCTGAACTTGCTGCCGTGGCAGGGGCAGTCGATGGTGCCGTCGGCGACCTGGTCGACGATGCACTGGGCGTGCGTGCAGACCGCGCTGAACGCCTTGTACTCACCGGCCGACGGCTGGGTGACCACGACCTTGGCCGAGGTGAAGATCTTGCCGCCGCCGACCGGGACCTCGCTGGTGACGCCCAGCGCGGTGTTCATGCCCCCGCCCGCGGCCGGCGACGCACCGGAGCCGCTGGAGCCCGAGCCACCGGAGCCGCTGGAGCCGCTCATCGAGTCACCCGAGCCGCTGCTCCCGCCGCAGGCGGTCACGGCCACGGCCAGCCCGGCCAGGCCGATCCCGGCCAGTGCCGCGCGCCGCGGACAGGCCGGCTGGAATTCCTGCGTCACAGTGTTCCTCCGTGATCAGTAGGCATTCCCCCACGCCTCTGTCTTACGGACCACGGGCCGGCCGGGCTCAGCAATGCGGCGCTCGGTAAGACGCCAGTAATAACTCCCCGCCGGCGGACAGGTCACCGCGGCCGGCAAGAAGATGCACTACAAGGTGCGGGAGATGGCCATCGCTGACGATGCCGCGGGGCGGCTGCTCCGGCCCTGACCATTCGTGGGTCTGGGGGTGCCGAGCGGGCCGGGCAGGCTGAGGCTCGGGGTCCGGGTGTGGATCCGGGCCGGAGTGTGAGCGGGGATGCGGGCCCAGGCCTGGGTCGGGATCTCGGCCTGAGCGGGGATCTCGGTCTGAGCGGGGGCGCGGGCAACCTCGGCCCACACGGTCCGGCCGCTGGCGTTGCCGCAGACCCCACAGGTCACCGCGAGGGCGCGCACGATGAGCAGGCCGCGGCCGCGGTCGCAGCGGGTGCCGGCGATGGCGTCGAGGACATCGTCGAGGTCCGGGTCGGCGGGCGGGTCGTCGCTCAGGCTCGGTCCGCGCTCGGACCCCTCGTCGGTGACGGAGACGCGCAACATCGGGCCCAGGGTGGCCACCTCGACGGTGAACCAGCCGCCGTTTCCGCTGGCCGTGTGCTGGACCGCATTGGTGCCCAGCTCGACCGCGACCGAGATCAGGTCGTCACGGCCAGGACTGTCCGGGAGCAGTCCGGTCAGCCAGTGCCGGAGCTGACCGAGCTCGCTTTCCTGACCACGGAACAGCCGCAGCCACCGGTAGGCCCGGTCAGATTTGTCCGGCCCGGAGCGGTGCGCATGCAAAATGTGTCACCCCTTACGGTCGGCGCTGGCCGTTACCGTCCGTCGAACTAACCGCGCTACCAGGCGGTCCGTTTTCATTGACATCCCCAGTATGGATTCGTATACGAGGTGCTGCAAGCGCTTCTGGCGCACTTGCATGGAACGGTGCATTTGCGGGATGAATTTGTCTGTCATACGGCTTTTGCCCGTAACCGCCGCAAAACAAGGTCTGACCATTGATCCTGTGGCAGTTCAGACGGTCCGGAGAAGCGCGGACACCCCCAGTATCCCGGGCGCTGCTGTCCGGACGCAAGTGTCTTGGACGGAATTGCATGAGTACGCGCACGGTACACATGGACTTACCTGGGAGGCTGGGCCGGAGAACTGGGGCCCGCGAGGGCGGATGCACGCGGGTGCCCAGGGTGAAGCGGCTGAGTGGATCTTGTGTGGCGCGGGTCAGTGGTGGCCGTTGCCGTTGCCGTTGCTGGTGCCGTTGGCTTCGCCGTTCCCGTTCCTGTTGCCGTTGCCATTGCCGTTGGCGGGCGCGCTGGCGGTGGCGGCGGCGGCGCTGGCGGTGGGGGCGGCGGGCGCCGTGGTGGGCGGGGCGGCCGGGGTCGTGTGCGGGACGGCCGGGGTGGTGTGGGGGGCGGCCGGGGTGGTCGCGTGCTGAGCGGGCGTGGTGGCGGCGGGCGCGCTGGTCTGGGGGCCGGTGGTGGGCTGGCCCGCGCCGCCGCCGCCCGCGGTGGCCGCGCTGGTGGCCGAAGGCCCGGTGGTGGAGGTCACCGACGGACCCGGGGACCCGCCCGATCGGGTCAGGACCAGGCCGATGGCCACGGCCGCGATGATCACGATGGCGGCCACGGCGGCGAACATGGCCTTGCGCCGGCCGCCACCGCCCTCACCGGCGCCGCCGGCGCCGTGGCGGCCGGAGCGGCCGGGGTCGCCGTACGGGTCGTAGGGCCCGGGCGGGGTCACCGGGCCGGGCGGGGCGGCCATGGTGGCGGGCTGGTCCCCGTAGGGCGACGTGGGTTCCTGGTAGGCAGCGGTCCGGGGGCCGGTCACCGAGCCCGGGTATTCGGCCTGGGTCGCGCCGCCGTTCAGCCAGTCGCGCTGGTCGGCGGCGGCCCGGGCGACCTCGCCGGCGGTGGCCGGGCGGGCGGCCGGGTCCTTGGCGGTGAGGGCGCCGATGAGCGCGGCCACGCTGGGCGGGACCGAGCTGGGCAGCGGCGGCAGCGGGCGGTCCCGGTGGGCGACCGCGATCTCGAGCGGGGTGCCGCTGAACGGAGCGCTGCCGGCCAGGCACTCGTAACCCACGATGCCCAGCGCGTACAGGTCGGCGGCCCCGGTCACCGCGCCGCCTCCGAGCCGCTCGGGGGCCATGTACCCGGCGGTGCCGAGCAGCATGCCGGAGGCGGTCATGGGGGCGGAGTCGGCCGCGTAGCTGATGCCGAAGTCGGTGATCTTGACCGTGCCGTCGCGGGTCACCAGCAGGTTGGCGGGCTTGATGTCGCGGTGGACCAGGCCGGCGTCGTGCGCGGCCTGCAGCCCGGACGCGGCCCCGGCCAGGATGTCCATCACCCGGGCGGGCAGCAGCGGGCCGCGTTCCAGCACCTGGGCCAGGGACGGGCCGTCGATCAGCTCCATGACCAGGAACGGCGGCTGGGGCGGGCGCGGCTCGACGTAGTCGTAGACCCGGGCGATGTTCTGGTGGGTCAGCGCCCCGGCCCGCTGGGCCTCGGCCCGGAACCGGGCCAGGGTCTGCGGCTGCTGGACGTGCTGGGCCAGCAGCAGCTTGACCGCCACCGGGCGCCCGAGGACCAGGTCGGTGGCACGCCAGACCTCGCCGTAGCCGCCGGCGGCGACCCGGCTGTCGAGCTGGTACCGGTGATCGAGCTGCACCTTGCTGGGCGTTGACACCTGGCTGCCTTACCCACCCTCCTGGCTTCTATCCGAGGCCATCCCCCGGGCAGCTTAACCAGCCGGCTGGTCCGGGCCCGCGGGAAGCGGCCAGAAAAGGGCGTTAATGGGCAGTCAGGCCGATGACCTTCAATATCTGAATCACGAATCGCCGATAGGACGCGAATCGGGATCTTAATCCAAAGGTTCACATTGCGGGATTTTGTGCCGAAAATATGTCAGGCTTGTGCACGGTTAGTTAGTGGGCGCAAGCGTAACGCAGCCACGGGGAGGTAGGCGCGCTATGGCCCGTCCGAGGCTCAGCGAGCGGGCGCAGCAGAAGGCGCTGCGGCAGCAGTTGCGCGAGCACGGACGGGATGACGCCGCCATCGCGGCCGAGTTCGCCCGGCGGTACCGGATGCGGCCCCGCAAGGCCTGGCGCCACGCGTACGGCTGGACGCTCAAGGAAGCCGCGGCGCGCATCAACGACCTGGCCGCCCAGGACGGGCTGGACCCGCAGAGCCGGGCGGGCATGACCGCGGCCCACCTGTGCGAGTACGAGGACTGGCCCGGAGAGGCCTCCCCCGGCAGCGGGCGCGAGCCCACCGGCCGCAAGCCCACCGCCTACATCCTGTCCCTGCTGGCCCGGGCCTACGCGACCACGGTGCCGAGCCTGGTCGACGAGACCGACCAGGCCTGGCTGCCCGCGGCCGACCGGCTGGTCATCACCCAGCTGGCCGCGAGCGTGGCCGCGGCCCAGCCGGCCCCGGTGGCGGACGCGGCCGAGGCCGCCGAGACGGCCCGCCCCGACAACGAGCAGGTGGTCACCGCGGCCCGGGAGGCGGTCCAGCACGCCGAACGGGCTATCCGGCGTGAGGTCGAAGAAACAACTCTGACCGAGCTCCGGGCCGAGGTGTCCCGGCTGTCGCGGGCCTACATGACCGGGGAGCCGTTCCCGCTGTTCCAGCGCATGCGCCGGGTCCGGGCCAGCGTCCACCGGGCGCTGGACCTGCGTTTGTGGCCGCGGGACGAGAGCGGTCTGTACTTCCTGCTCGGCCTGCTGAACAGCCTGATGGCGGTGGCCGCCAGCGACCTGGGCTTCGCGGTCGCGGCCGAGAAGCTGGCCCAGGCCGGCTGGGCCTACGCCACCATCCTCGACCACCAGCCATTAATGGCTCAGGTCCAGACCGAGCTGGCCACCATCACCTACTGGTCCGGCCGCCCGGACGAGAGCCGCCGGCACGCCGAGTGCGGGCTGGACCTGCTCGGCCAGGGACCGAACGCGGCCCAGATGCACCTGCACCGGGCCCGGGCCACGGCCCGGCTGGGCGACGTGACCGCGGCCCGGCGGGCCATCGCGGCCGCCGCCGAGGCCCGGGACCACGACCACCGCGACGAGGTGCTGGAGGTGGCGGGCGAGTTCGGGTTCTCGCTGGCTTCCCAGCACTACCTGGCCGGGGCGGCGCTGGCCGAGGCGCCCGGGGCGGAACGGGACGCCGCCGCCGAATTGGAACTGGCCATCGCCATGTACGACCTGGGGCCCGGGTCCGACGGCGACCACAGCTTCGGCTGCGCGGCCCGGGCCCGGACCACCCTGGCCGCCACCCGGCTCCGGGACGGGCAGCTGGACGCGGTCACCCCCGCGATCGCCCCGGTGCTGGCCCTGCCGCGGGCCCAGCGGATCGACTCGATCGCGGCCGGGCTCACCCACCTGCACGGTGAGCTGACCCGGCCCCGGTACCGTGACGCGGCCGGGGCCGGGGAGCTGACCGAGCAGATCCGGCTGTTCCTGCGCGAGACCGCCGTCGGCGGGAGCTAGGCCGGTCCGGCGGGTTCGGACGGTACGACCAGGACCGCGATCGGGCGGCGGCAGTGCGGGCAGGCTTCCATGGCGATGCGGGAGTGGACGCCGGACGGGCGGGCCGCGTCGTGGTCCGGCGCGGGCACGGCCCGCAGCGGGGTCCGGTGGCCGCGGGCGCGCTTGGCGGCTCCGTGCGAACGCTGCTCCAGCACGGTGGCGGCGGTCTCGATCCGGTCGTAGGAGGCCACCAGCCGGCCTTCGGCCTTGAGCAGCTCGTCGCAGCGCAGCCAGAACTCCCGGCGCAGCCGGTGCCGGCCGAGTTCGGCGTCGGACAGCGTGCTGCGCGAGTAGCCGGTCAGCGGGGCCAGGTCCCACTGGCTGAGCCCGGCCCGGTTGCGCTGCGCGGCCAGCTGACGGCCCAGGGCCCGCCGCATCTGCAGCAGCGACTCGGTACTGGGCCCGTCGTGGTGCGGCCTCATCGGGCCTCCTCGCGCGGGCGCTGCGCGGTCGCGAACGCCATCCGCACGTGCCGGATCAGCGTGCCGTCGGGCTCGCGCATCCGGTCCAGCAGCGCGAAGGCGGCCCGGCGGGCGCTGTCGCGGTCGGCGTCGGGGATGTGCTGCCAGGCCAGCCGGGGGGCTTCGGCCCACGACGCCTGCCACCACTGCCGCGGCCCGGTGTAGTGCACACCGATGGTGCGGGTGGTGACCGTGACGCCGGTATAGCCGCAGGCGGCGAGCTGCTCGGTCATGCTGGCGGGCGAACCCAGGCGGCGGACGTAGCTCTCGAAGCCGTTGCTGCCCTTGGCGAAGGCGTCCACCGCGCTGAACACCGGCGTCCAGCGCGGGTCGGGGCCGATGCCCCAGGAGAAGGCCAGGGTGCCGCCCGGCTTGAGCAGGTCCCGCCAGTTGCGCAGCGCGGTGCCGGTGTCCGGCAGCAGGTACAGCACCAGGCTGGCCAGGGCGGTGTCGAAAGTGGCCGGAGTGAACGGGGGCTCGGCCGCGTCGCCGCGGCGGGTGATCACGTTGTCGAAACCGCGGGCGGCCGCCTCGGCGGCGGTGCGGCGCAGCATGCCCTCGGACAGGTCGAGGGCGGTCACCCGGCCGGCCGGGGAGACGGCCCGGGCGCAGCGGACGGTGATGGCCCCGGCCCCGCAGCCCACGTCGAGGATCTCGTCGCCGGGCCGGGGGTCGGCCAGGCGGACGAGCTCGTCGGCCACGGGCCCGGCGAACTGGGCCCCGGAGCTGTCGTACCGGGGGGCCGTTTCCTCAAAGGTGGCAGCGACCAGGTTCACGGGCGCGGGCATGTCAGCTCCCTACCGGTTTGGTCATCACGGCGATGTTGAAGTTCTGCTTGAGCACGCCGAAGCTGTGCATCAGGTCCGGCACGCGCTGCAGGTGCACGGTGTTGACGGAGGCCGGGAAGGCGCCGAGGGCCATGATGGCCGCGATCTGCTTGCTGATCGTCGTGTAGTGCAGCAGGGCCGTCTGGACCACGGTGCGGTTGGCCGCGGCCATGGCCTGGCCCTCGTCCAGGGCGCGAGTCACGGCGGCGGCGGTCTTCGGGTATTTCTGGCACCACTTGACGGTGGCGGCGAAGCCGTTGATCGGGAAGTCCTGGGTGGCACCGGAGTTCACGTCCAGGAGCTCCTCGCCGCCGGTCTGCTCCTCGGCCTGGCTGAGGTACGGCTCGACCATGTAGGCGGCGTCGATGCTGCGCTTCTGCAGGGCGGTGGGCATGGCCGGGAACCCCATGGCCACGAAGTGCACGCTGGACGGCGACACGCCCTGGGCCGACAGGGCCGACGACACCAGCAGCTGGGCGACGCTGCCGAGCGCGTTGACCGCGATGGTCTTGCCGGCCAGTTGCCTGGCGCTGGTGATGCCGGAGCCCGGCAGGACCATGACCTCGTCCACGTGCGGGGCGCCGGCGTAGCCGTCGGCCAGGATGTGGAACTTGCCGGCTCCGTGCACCTGGGCCTGGATGAAGCCGGCGTAGGCGCCGTTGACGACGTCGAGGCTGCCGTTGAGCAGATCGGGAGTGACGTTCGCGCCCGCCGAGATCTGGACGATCTTGACGTTGAGCCCTTCCTGGCGGAACAGCCCGCGGCTCTGGGCCACGTAGAGCCCGGCCGAGGAGGCCGTGGGCACGGCGGCAATGGTGAGGTTGGTCTTTTCCGGACCGCCGGTGGACGCCTTCTCGGCGGCCTGGCCGGAGGCACATCCGGCGGTGACGATCGCGGCCAGGGCCACGACCAGAGCGGCCCGCCGGGAGTGGCGCCTTGTGATCACAGGCAACGTGGACATGAAGAAAACAATCAGCTGCCGACGCAGTTGCCGGAAAGGGACGGCATCGAACTCGGCAGGAAACTGTCATTGAAACTTGCACGCCGCCGTGCGCTGCAATTGCAGATTTACCGAAAGTCAGTGACGCGAGTTATTTCGGATGCTGGAGATGCCTGTGTGACGGCTGATGATGGCCCACGGGCGGAATGCGACTTCGCTCGGTGAGGTTATCGGCCCATTCCGGATGCGGGCGGGTTGGCGGTGAAGGCACGCCGGGTGATGATGAGAGGGTGATGCCGGGCCGAGGGGCCCAGGGCGCACTCCCCTCCACTATTAATCTATAGCGGAGATAGGGGCTTGCCGCAAGGCCCCCCTGATGGCGCAGAATGACCGGCCGGAGCCGAACTACGCACGGGGGTAGTGCATGGATGTGTTCGATCTGCCCGCTCGCCTCGCCGCCAAGGCCGATCCGGCGCTGATCGCCGGGGACGAAGCGCACTTCGCGGAGATCGAGGCCGCGCTCGGGCAATCGATCGCTGAGTTGTCCGAACGTCTCGCCGCCGAGCTCCAGGCGCCCGGCGGTATGGGCCAGCAGGCGCTGGACCGGGACCAGGAGATCTACCGGCTGAGCGCGCGGCTGCGGCTGCTGCGCCGGTACCGGCTGGACCTGTGCCTGGGGCGCATGGTCCGGGCCGACGAAGCCGAGCCCACCTACATCGGCCGGATCGGGCTGACCGACCGGGACGGCCGCCGGTTGCTGCTGGACTGGCGCTCACCCGCGGCCGAGCCGTTCTTCGGGGCCACCCACGCCAACCCGATGGGCCTGGTCAGCCGGCGCCGCTACCGGTGGACCCGCGGCCGGATCAGCGACTACTGGGACGAGGTGTTCACCGCCGAGGGGCTCGAGGGCAACGCGGCCCTGGACGACCAGTCGGCCTTCATCGCCAGCCTGGGCGGCAGCCGGTCGGGCCGGATGCGCGACGTGCTCGGCACCATCCAGGCCGACCAGGACGCCATCATCCGGGCCGGGTCGCGGGGCGCGCTGATCGTCGACGGCGGGCCGGGCACCGGCAAGACCGTGGTCGCCCTGCACCGCACGGCCTACCTGCTGTACTCCGATCCCCGGCTGGGCCACCGCCAGGGCGGCGTGCTGTTCGTGGGGCCGTCCCAGCCCTACCTGACCTACGTGTCCGATGTGCTGCCCAGCCTGGGCGAGGAGGGCGTGCAGACCTGCACGCTGCGGGACCTGCTGCCCGAGGGGGCCAGCGCACCGGAGGAAAAGGACCCGGAGGTGGCCCGGCTCAAGTCGTCGGCCGACCTGGTGCGGTCGATCGAGACGGCCGCCCGGTTCTACGAGAACCCGCCGACCAAGCCGATGACCGTCCAGACGCCGTGGTCCGACCTCGGGCTGAGCGCGGGCGACTGGGCCGAGGCGTTCGACGCCCCGGAGCCGGGCACCCCGCACAACGAGGCCCTGGAGCAGATCTGGGACGAGCTGCTCACGATCCTGGCCGACAAGGTGGTCCAGGACGACGACGACGAGGGCAAGGTTCCGGTCGACCTGCTGCGCAGGTCGCTGCGGCAGAACGCGGCGCTGCGCACGGCGGTCAACCGGGCCTGGCCGCTGATCGAGCCGTCCGACCTGGTCGGGGACCTGTGGTCGGTGCCCGCCTACCTGCGCCTGTGCGCCCCCTGGCTCACGCCGGAGGAGGTACGGGTGCTGCAGCGGGCCGACCCGCAGGCCTGGACCGTGTCCGACCTGCCGCTGCTGGACGCGGCCCGGCACCGGCTCGGTGACCCGCGGGCGGCCCGGCGGGAACGACAGCGCCAGGCCGCGGCCCAGGCCGAGCGGGAACAGATGGACCAGGTGGTGGACAACCTGATCCATGCCGCCCGGACCGCCGACGATGAGTACGGCATCGGCCTGGTGACCATGCTGCGCGGCGAGGACTTCCACGACGCCCTGATCGACCAGGCCGCGCTGCCCGGCGACGGCCGGGACCAGCTGACCGGGCCGTTCGCGCACATCGTGGTGGACGAGGCCCAAGAGCTGACCGACGCCGAGTGGCAGATGCTGCTGGCGCGCTGCCCGTCCCGCAGCTTCACCATCGTCGGGGACCGGGCCCAGGCCCGGCACGGGTTCACCGAGCCGTGGCGGGACCGGCTGGAACGGGTGGGGTTCGACCAGATCAGGCTGTCCTCGCTGACCATCAACTACCGGACCCCGGAAGAAGTCATGGCCGAGGCCGAACCGGTCATCCGGGCCGTGCTGCCGGACGCCAACGTGCCGGTCTCCATCCGGAGCAGCGGTGTCCCGGTCCAGCACGGGCCGGTGACCGAGCTGGACCGGATCCTGACCGGCTGGCTGGAAGCCGATGCCGACGGGATCGCGGTCGTGATCGGCGCGCCCGGGTTCCCGGCCCGGCCCCGGGTCCGGTCACTGACCCCGGAGCTGGCCAAGGGGCTCGAGTTCGACCTGGTGGTCCTGATCGACCCGGACCGGTTCGGCCGGGCCAGCGGGAACGGCGGCATCGAGGGGGCGGTCGACCGCTACGTGGCCATGACCCGGGCGACCCAGCGGCTGGTCATCTTGAGCACCTGACCGGGACCCGGCCGGTGACGTAGGTGCGGATCCAGCGGGTGGCGGCGGCGAACCACCGCGGCGCGTCCGGGTGCAGGTCGAGGCTGTGCCCGGACGTGGGCAGCACGTACGCCCGCAGGCAGGCCGGGGGGGCGTAGTTGGCCTGCTCGCGGCGGATCAGGGCGGCGGCGCTGGCGCAGGAGACTCCGGGCCGGGTGGGGCTGCAGTCGAGGTCGTCGCTGCGGCCGTCGGCCAGCAGGACCGGCACCCCGATGGCGCGGGTGGTGGCCGGCGGCACCGGCACGATGACCGAGGCCAGCTCGCCGCGGGTGACGGTCTCCTTGAGCGCCTCGTCCTCCTTGATCACGGCCGGGCTGGCGTAGGAGGTGTTGTAGAAGTCCGCCCCGCGGGTGCCGGGCCGGGTCGTCACGTAGCCGGCGGGCAGGCCAGCGCGGGCGAACTTGGGGTCGTCGCTGGCGGCCGCGTCGTAGGAGTCGCGGACCCGGAGGTGGCCGGCCGGGTTGCCGGCGGTCAGCCAGCCGGTGGAGATCACACCGGCCACGTCGCCGTAGGTCCCGGCCTCGCGCAGGGCCACGTCCGACCCGAACGAGTGCCCGACCAGGACCACGGTCCGGAACCGGGTGGCGCCGACCCGGCCGGTCCGCAGGCGCTGGACCACGTCGTGCAGGGCCACCGCCTCGGTGCTGGCGGTGACGTCGGCCGCGGGCGGGTGGCTGCTGGCCCCGGTGCCGAGCCGGTCGATGGCCAGGGTGGCGAAGCCGGCCGCGGTGGCGGCCCGGACGTAGCTGTACCGGTCCGGGTCGAGCGGGAAGTTCCAGTAGGAGGCGCCGTAGGTCAGGCCGGGGATGAGGACCTCAACCGCCCGGCCCCGGGGTGATCCGTCCGCGCACAGCCAGCCGGCCAGGTGGTAGCGAGGTGCGGCGTTACCGGAGAGGGCGACCGGGATGCGCTCGGGCTGGCAGCGGGGTCCGCGGGCTGGGGCGGGTCGGGGCGGGATGGCCCCGGGGGTGACCGTGGCACAGGCGGCCAGGGCCACCACCAGGGCCAGGCCGGCCGTGACCCGGCGCGCGGGACCATACACAACCTGACGGTAGGCGGGTGGCCCCCGGGACCCTATAGCCCGCCGGGCGACAGATTGTTACCGCTTATAGACAGTTGGTTATGGCGTCCGGGGGGCTGGCACGATCATGACGGTGACGGGCTGACGGCAGTGCGGGCACCGCTCGACCACGGTCCGGGGCGCTTCCGGGTCCGTGCTCTCCGGGCTGTCCAGGCTCTCCAGGGCGGGCGGGCTGGGCTCCCGGGCCGGGCGGGGGGCGTCCGGCAGCAGGGCGTGCAGTCGCTGCGACGCCTGCTCCTCGCGGGCGGCCTGGGCCTGGTTGCGGGCCGAGCGGCGGGCCGCGCTGGCCTGGACCTCGATCCGGTCGTAGGCGCCGATCAGGGCCCCGTCGGCCCGCAGCGCGTCGTCGCAGCGCTGCCAGAACTCCCGCCGCAGCCGGTGCCGGCCCAACTCCGCGTCGGACAGCGTGCTGCGCGAGTAGCCGGTCAGGGGGGCGAATTCCCACTGGCTGAAGCCCGCCCGGCTGCGTAGCGCGGCCAGCCGCCGCCCCAGGGCCCGGCGCTGCTCCCAGATCCGCTCGGACCGGCTGGCCCCGTGGGCGCGGTCGGCCCCGTGGCCGCCGGCACCCAGGTGAGAGCGGTCACCCAGGCCGTGCGCTGGCCTGCCCGCCAAGGCATGCGCTCGCGGCAATGTCATGTCGCCTCCGATAGATGTGCGCTACGCAAGTGCGCTGTCCGTCCAATTGAGTCCAATATGGCATATCGGTGACGAACGGGTCACTCCCCGTCCCGGGAACTTTTGCAACTTGCATTGTTTTTTTCATGCAAGGGGGTGTGCGGGTGCGGCCGGGGCTCGCGGGGTCAGGCGGACTCGTGCACGACCTGGCCGCCGGCGATGGTGAGGTCGACCCGGGTGTCGCCGATCTCGGCGGGCGGCAGCGCGAAGATGTCCTGGCTGAGCACGGCCAGGTCGGCCCGGTGGCCGGGGCGCAGCGAGCCCAGTTCCTGCTCGCGGTGGTTGACGTAGGCAACCCCGGCCGTGAAGGCGGCCACGGCCTGGGACAGCGGCAGCGCCTCGCCGGGCAGGAACGGGCGCTCGGTCTCGGGGGTGCCGGGGCGGCCCAGGCGCGGGGACAGCCGGCGGTTGACGGCCACGTGGATCTCCTGCAGCGGGTCGGCGCTGGACACCGGCCAGTCGCTGCCGAAGGCCAGCCGGCCGCCGCGCCGGGCCAGGCTGCCGATCACGTACTGCCAGGTGGCCCGCTCCGGGCCGACGATGGGCAGGGTCAGCTCGTCCATCTGCGGGTCGTGGGTGGCCCACAGCGGCTGGAAGTTGGCCACCACCCCCAGGTCGGCGAACCGGTCCACGTCCTCGGGCCGGATGAACTGCAGGTGGGCGATGTGATGCCGCAGGTCGCCAGGCGGGGCGGCGGCCACCGCGTCGAGGGCGGTGTGCACGGCCCGGTCGCCGATGGCGTGCATGTGGACCTGGAAGCCTTCCCGGCTGAGCAGGCGGACCGCGTCCATGACCTGTTCCCGCCCGACGAACAGTTCACCCCGGTGGTCATGGCCGGTGTACGGGCCGGTCATGGCCGCGGTCAGGGTCTCGCACACCCCGTCCAGCATCAGCTTGACCGAGGTGAGCTGGAACGCACCCGGGCCGGGCGCCTGCGCACGCCGGGCCAGCAGGTCACCGATCTGGTCCGGGCCGCGGTTGCGGTCCCACCACAGCGCCCCGTTGACCTGGGCGGTCAGCCAGCCTTCGGCCACCGCGGCCTGGTAGGTGGCGAAGCTGTCGGGGATGCCGATGTCCGGGGCGTCGCCCACGATGGCGTCCTGCCAGTGGGTGATGCCCAAGGCGTGCAGGTGCCGCTGCCCGGCCCGGAGCCCGGCGGCCAGTTCGTCCGGGGTCGGCGGCGGGATCAGCCGGGACACCAGCCGCATGGCCCCGTCGTGCAGGGCCCCGGTGGGCTCGCCGCGGGCATCCCGCTCGATGCGGCCGTCGGCCGGGTCGGGGGTGCCGGCGGTGACGCCCGCCCGGGCCAGCGCGGCCGGGCTGACCCAGGCGCTGTGGTGGTCCCGGTTGGGCAGGAACACCGGCCGTCCCCCGGCCGCCACGGTCAGGTCGCCGGCGACCGGGACCCCGCCGGGAAAGGCCTCCATCGACCAGCCGCCGCCCAGCAGCCAGTCGGCCGGTCCCAGATCCAGGGCGGACTCCGCGATGACCCGCAGGTACTCGTCCCTGGTCAGCAGGCCGGTCAGGTTGCAGCGCAGGCTCTCCAGGCCGCCGCCGACCGGGTGGACGTGGGCGTCCCCGAAGGCCGGGATGACCAGCCGGCCGGCCAGGTCGATGATCCGGACGCCCGGACCAGTCTGGGCCCGGGCCTGGCCGGTGCTGGTCAGGGCGGTGATCCGGGTGCCCTCGGCCACGATGGCGTCGCAGCCGGCCCCGGCCCCGTCCGGCGACCACAAGCGCGCGTTGATCAGAACCAGCGACCCGGCCATGGCGCCCTCCCGATGCGGCTTACCCCGTTTTACCCCTTCCGGTGATCTTGTCGCGGACCCGGTCGGTCAGAGCGGCGACCGGGCCTCCGGCCTTGAGTACGCCGGGGCGGGGCGGAACGTTCGGGTGCGGCCGGGTCGGCGCCGTGTCCTTGGCCCGCAGCAGCTGCATCCCCAGCTTTTCGGCGCCGCTGGGGTTGAGCAGTTCGCGCAGGCGTGGCCAGACCCGCTCCTCCTCGAAGGCGATGTGGGACCGGCCGTCACGGACGATCGCCGCCACCAGTTCTTCGAAGTCATCGTCGGCCGGGTCCAGCTTGCCCAGCCGGTCCAGGATGACCTTGGCCAGCTGTTCCTGATGCGTGCCCTGCTCGGCGAGCGCGGGCCCGTCACCGGACAGGTCGTTGACCACCGGCCAGAAGTACTCTTCCTCCACCGCTTCGTGTTTGGACTCGGCGATGATCAGGGCCTCGACCAGCTTCTTACGGGCCTCCAGCTGGGAGGTTGACGCGCCGCCCATCCGGGTCGGGCCGGCCTCCAGCGTGTCCAGCATCTGCTTGACCTCGGCGTGGTCCTGGCCGAGTACTGCGAAGACATCAGGCATGACGGGCGGCTACCCGGCGGCCTCAGGCCCAACCTGGTGGGAACGGGAAAAGCCCGGATAAGCTGGCGCGGAACTTTCCCGGAAGGAGCCCGAGTGACCCGGACCAGGCTGCTTGGACTCGATATCGGCGGCACCTCCAGCCGGGCCCGGGTGGTGGCGGACGGCATCGTCGAGGCCGAGGCCCGGGCGGCCAGCGCCAGCCTGACCGCGGCCGGGTCCGATTCGGCCGCGGCCGCCCTGGGTGAGCTGCTGGCGCAGCTGCCGGCCGGGGCGCCGTTCGACGCGGTGTGCGCCGGGTCGGCGGGCAGCAACGTACCGGGGGCGCGGGAGTTCCTGGCCGAGCGGCTGGCCCCGCTGACCCGGACCGGCACGGTCATCGTGGTCAACGACGCGGCGCTGGTGCTGCCCGCGGCCGGGCTGGACCAGGGCGTGGCCGTCATCTGCGGCACCGGCTCGATCGCGGTCGGCACCTGGCAGGGGCGCGAGGCCCGGTCGGGTGGGTTCGGTTACCTGCTGGGCGACGAGGGCAGCGGCTACTGGATCACCCGGGCCGCGGTGCGGGCGCTGCTGGACCGGCGCGACCGCGGGGTGCCACTGGGCGTGCTGGGTGAGGTGCTGCTGACCGCGGCCGGGGCTAGTCACATTGACGAGCTGCACCGGATGTTCTACGACCACCCGCACCCGCGGCGCTGGGCCCGGCACGCTCCGCTGGTGCTGGACGCCGACGACCCGGCCGCGCGGACGATCACCGTGGAGGCGGCCCAGGCGCTGGCCGCGCTGGCCACCTCGGCCATGCGGCGGCTCGCCCGGCCGGTAGGCCTGGAAGCGGTACCGCCCGTCGGGCTGCCGGTGGTGCTGGGGGGCGGGCTGATGGGCCACCCGCGGCTGCGGGATGCGGCGGTCATCGCCACCGGCGGGGCCCTGCCGGGCAGCGAGGTACTGGCCCTGACCGACCCACCGGTGGCCGGGGCGGTGCGGCTGGCCAGCGCGGCCGCCCAGCGTGATTGGCAGCCGGGCGCGCCCGCGTCATCGTGAGCCCCGGCGCGTCAGCGCCCTGACTGGCTCAGTGCGGCCAGCGCGTCGCGGACCACGCCGCCGGCCGCGGCCACCGCGGCCCGGGCGGTGGCCGGATCGGCCCCGGACAGCAGGGCGACCAGGGCCACCCGCAGGTCGCCCTGGGCCTGGGCCAGGGCGGTGGCGCACTGCTCGGCGGGCGCCCCGGTGGCTTGGGTCAGCAGCCGGAGCTGGCGGGCCCGTAGCTTGTCGTTGACCGGCGTGACCTCGACCATCAGGTTCGAGTAGGTCCGGCCGATGCGGATCATGAGCGCGGTCGAAAACCCGTTCAGCAGCATCTTCCCGGCCGTGCCGGCCTTGAGCCGGGTGGAGCCGGTGATGGCCTCGGGGCCGGTGTCGGCGCACACGCAGACCGCGGCCAGCTTGGCCAGGGGGGCGGCCGGGTTCGAGGTGATGAGCGCGGTGAACGCGCCGGACCGCGCGGCCTGCTCGAGCGCCCCGGCCACGTAGCGGGCCGTGCCCGAGGCGGACAGGGCCAGGACCAGGTCCCCGGCCTGGATGCCGGTGACCGCAGCCGCACCGGCGGCCTGGTCGTCTTCGGCGCCCTCGACGGCCTGCTGGAGGGCCTGGTCGCCGCCGGCCAAGTGGGCCACGACCACGCCCGGCGGCAGCCCGAAGGTGGGCAGCAGCTCAGCCGCGTCCAGCACGGCCAGCCGCCCCGAGGTGCCACAGCCCACGTAGTGCATCCGGCCCCCGCCGCGGACCCGGCGCACGGCTTCGTCGACCACGGTGGCCAGCGCGGGCAGGGCCCGCCGGACGGCCGGGGCGACCAGCGCGTCCTCGTCGTTGAGCCGCTCCAGCAGCTCCGGCGTGGGCAGCGTGTCGATGTCCAGCGTGCGGGGGTTGCGCTGCTCGGTCGGCGGCTCCGGGCGCGCCCGGACCACCGCTCCCCCCACTGCCTGCACGCTGCCCCCACCTCATGGTCAGAGGGATTGAGCGTTAATTATTTACCCGAAGGCCACGCGCTGGCAAATATGCAACAGGAGGGGCGCACGGGAATGCGGGGTGGCTCAGTGGATGGCGCGGATGCGGAGTACGGCCAGCCCGCCGGCGACCGTGGACACGGCGGCCAGGGCGAACAGGGCCGGGTAGCTGTGCGCCGTGTAGAGCACGATGCCGGCGATCATCGGCGCCACCACCAGCGGGAGGGCGGTGGCCACGTTGATCACGCCCAGATCCTTGGCCCGGTTGGAGGCGGCCGGCAGCACCTGGGTCAGCACCGCGGGCGCGGCCGACCAGTAGGTGCCGAAGCCCAGGCCGAGCAGGGGCGCGGCCACCAGCGCGGCATGCCAGGTGGGCGAGATGACCAGCAGCAGCGCGGCCACGGCCATGATCGCGGACGCGCCCACCGCGTAGCGGCGGCGGTGGCCCGAGCGGTCGGAGGCGGTGCCGCAGACCACGCCCGCGATGGCCAGGGCCACGCCGTAGACGGCCATCAGGATCAGCAGGCCGGTCTGCGGGTCGTGGTAGTGCGCCCCGTCCTGCAGGAAGTACAGCAGGTACAAGGTGCCCAGCGCGTTGCCCAGGTTGATCAGGAAGTGCATGGTCCAGGCCCAGCCGAAGTCCGGGTACCGGCGCGGCGACACCCACAGCCCGGCGATCGTGTCCCGGACGCTGGACCGGGCCACCAGCCCGGGCGGCAGCGGGTCGTCGTGGGTGAACACCGCGAAGGCCAGCGCGCCCAGGATCACGACCACGCCACAGGCCAGGTAGCCCGAGGCCAGGCCGGTGACCAGCACGGTGACCAGCAGGGCGCCGATGACGGTGCCGAGCATCTGGCTGATCCCGATCAGGCCGCCCAGGGCCCCGCGCTGCGCGGCCGGCACCCGGTCCGGCAGGGCCGAGGTCAGCGTGGCCAGCATGACGCCCAGCCCGGCCTGGGCCACGAACCAGCCCGCCATCATCACCACGGCGTCCGGCGCCGCGGCCAGGATGGCCAGGCCGGCCGCGCCGAGCACCGCGCCGCCCACCGTCCACGGGTGCCGCCGTCCCCACCGGGACGTGGTCCGGTCCGACAGAGCGCCGGCGATCGGGTTGGTGACCAGGGCGGCCAGCGCCCCCGCCCCCATCACCACCGACAGCAGCAGGGTCTTGCTGGCCCGGTCCAGGTGCTGGGCCTGCTCGGGCAGCAGGACCTGGATCGGGGCGTAGACGCCCAGCCAGAGCCCGATGTTGGCCAGGAACAGCAACGAGATCCAGCCCGGCCGCACCGGGGTGACCGGCTCGGCCAGCGCGGCCGGTTCCGCCTGATCGTCGGTCAGCCGAAGCACTGGCCCTCACCGCGGTAGGTGGGCACCGGGCGGGCCGGGGCCCCGTTCTCGACCAGGTAGTAGTCGTTGAACCGCTCGGCCAGCTCGCCCGCCTTGGCGTGGCGGAGCCAGACCCGGTCGCCGACCCGCAGCCGGCCCGCCGCGGACCCGAGCACCGGGGTCTGCACCTCGCCGGCGCCCTCGGCGCCGGTCAGCTTCAGCCCGGCGGGCCAGTGCGGCCGGGGCGCGCGGTCCCGGCCGGGCGGGCCGGAGGCGATGTAACCGCCGGAGAACAAGGTGGCCACCGGGCCGCCGGGGCGCCGGACCACCGGCAGCGCGTACAGCAGCGCGGGCTGGGGCGAGAACCGCCGGTAGGCGTCGAACAGGGTCGGGCCCATCAGCCCGGAACCGGCCGTGACCTCGGTGACGGCCGGGTCGGCGGCGGTGGTCTCCAGGCTGCCGGTGCCGCCCCCGTTGACGAATTCCAGCGGAGCCAGAGCCTGGAGCTGCCGGATGGTCTCACCGCGGCGTTCTTGCAGCTCGGCCGCGCTGAACCGCTGGATCAGGCGCAGCGCCGCCGCCCGCAGCGGCCGTCCCGGCGGGGCGTCGCCCAGGCCGGCGATCTGGGCCTCGTACGACATCGCGCCGGTCAGGGCGAAGCCGGGCCGGGCCAGCACGGTGCGGGCGAACGCGACCGCCTGGTCCGGGGTGTGCAGCGGCGACCGGCGGGCCCCGATGTGCACGGCGGGCCGGCCTGCGATCGGGCGCCAGGACGCGTCCAGGTCCAGGCAGATCCGCAGTTCGGGGTGGCCGGAGCCGGCCGCTTCGTCGATCAGGTCCAGCTGGTCGGCCGAGTCGGCCATCAGCGTGATGCTGCGCCGGGCCTGGGCGTCGGCGGCCAGGGAGGCCAGCGCGGCCCGGTCGGCGGTGGGGTAGCCCACCACCAGGTCGTCGCTGGTGCCCTGGGCGCACAGCCACAGCGCCTCGCGCAGGGAGTAGCAGAGCAGGCCCGCGTAGCCGGGCCGGACCAGGACCCGGTCCAGCAGGGCCCGGCAGCGGACCGACTTGCTGGCCACCCGGATCGGCCGCCCGGCCGCCCGGCGGACCAGGTCGCCCGCGTTGTGGTCGAACGCGGCCAGGTCGACCACGGCCAGCGGCGGGTCCAGCCCCTTGGTGGCCTGGTCGAGGAAGAACTCGGGAAGGGCGCCCTGCACGCTCATTACCGCACAGTAGGCCATGGCTGGCGTGAGGAGGAAGACCCGTGGCATGATCTTCCGATGACATCCGACGGGACCTGGCACAACTGGGCCGGGAACGTCACCGTCACTCCGGCCCGCTGGCAGCGCCCGGGCAGCACGGCCGAGATCGCCCTGGCCGTCCAGGCCGCGGCGGCCGACGGGCTGGCCGTGCACGCGGTCGGCAGCGGGCACTCGTTCACGCCGATCGCGGCGGCGCCGGGGGTGGCCCTGGACTTGTCCGGCTGGACCGGCATCGTGGCCGCGGACACCCGCACCGGGCTGGTCACCGTGCGGTCGGGCACCCGGCTGCGGGAGCTCAACGCCGACCTGGACCGGCTCGGCCTGGCCCTGGCCAACCTGGGCGACATCGACGTGCAGACGGTGGCGGGGGCCGTGTCCACCGGCACCCACGGCACCGGGGCGCGGCTGGGCGGGCTGGCCACCCAGATCGAGGCCCTGGAGATGGTGCTGGCCGACGGTTCGGTGGTGGCCTGCTCGGAACTGGACCGGCCCGACCTGTTCGCGGCGGCCCGGGTCGGCCTGGGCGCGCTGGGCATCATCACCGAGGTCACGCTGCGCTGCGTGCCGTCGTTCGCGCTGGCCGCGCAGGAGGGCCCGGAGCCGGTCGAGGACGTGATCGCCCGGTTCGGCGAGCTGGCCGCGGCCCACGACCACTTCGAGTTCTACGGGATCCCGTACGGCCGCAACGCCCTGGTCAAGCGGAACGACCGGCTGCCCGCGGGCCAGGCCCCGGCCCCGCTCAGCGCGGCCCGCCGGTTCTACGAGTACGAGGTCATGGAGAACGCCGGCTTCGGGCTGCTGTGCCGGGCCGGGCGCCGGGCGCCCCGGCTGATCCCGCGGCTGAACCAGGTCACCTCGGCCGCGCTGTCGCGGCGGGCCTACTCCGACCGTTCCCACCGGGTGTTCACCACCCGGCGCCGGGTCCGCTTCGTGGAGTCCGAGTACGCCATCCCGGCCGAGACCGCGCCCGCGGTCCTGACCGAACTGCGCCGCGAGGTACCCAAGCTGGCCGACCCGGTGATGTTCCCGGTCGAGGTGCGGGTGGCGGCCGAAGACGACATCTGGCTGTCCACCGCCAGCGGGCGGCCCAGCGCCTACATCGCCATCCACCAGTACCGCGGGCTGCCCTATGCGGCCTACTTCGCGTTGTTCGAATCGATCGTGGCCGGGGTGGGCGGCCGTCCGCACTGGGGCAAAATGCACACCCTCGGTGCGGACCGCCTGCGCGAGCTGTATCCCCAATTCCAGGCCTTCGGTGAAATAAGGAACGAGGTCGACCCGGGAGGCCGGTTCACCAATCCCTACCTGGATCGGGTGCTGGGTCCGCCCGGCGGCAGGCGGCTGGCCGAGCCCGCGTAGGCTGCCGAAAGATACTCTCCCGTCCCGGAGGTACTGATGGATCTGACGTTTCTGCGCTCGCTGGTGGAAGACCCGGGCCCGTTCCTTTCGGTGTATCTGGACGCCTCGGACCCCGACCGGGGGGTCAACGCCCAGGCGCGGGAGACGCGCTGGCGCGACCTGCGCGAGCAACTGGCCACCGATGACGACGGCGCCGGCACCCTGGACGCGGTGGGCGCGGCGCTGAGCGCGCCGGAGAACTTCGGGGTCCCGGGCGTGGCCGCGTTCGGCACCCACGGCCGGGTGCCGCTGGTGGTCAAGCTACCCGGCGGGCGGGGCCAGAGCCGGGCGGGCTGGAGTCACCTGCCCGACCTGCTGCCGCTGCTGGTGCAGACCCCACCGCGGCCACCGCACCTGGTGGTCAGCGCGAACCGCGAGGGCGGCCAGGTGCTGGTCATGGGGGGCTCAGACTCCGGGGACGAGCAGCAGGTGCAGGGCACCGGCTGGCCGGTGCACAAGGTCAAGAGCGGCGGCTGGTCCCAGGACCGCTACCAGCGCTCGGCCGAGGACGCCTGGGAGACCAACGCCAAGGAACTGGCGGCCGCGGTGGTGCAGGCGGCCAGCGGCCAGCGGCTGGAAGCGGTGATCGTGGCCGGGGACGTCCGGGCCCGTGAGCTGCTGGTGGAAAAGCTTCCCGACGACCTGCGCCGCCTGGTCATCCTGGTCGACCGCGAGCTGCCGGTGGACTCCGATGAGCTGGCCCAGGCCACCGACGAGGCCCTGCAGCAGTTGGAGGACAACAACACGCGCGCTCAGCTGGAGACGTTCCGCAACCAGTCCGGGACCGGGCGGGCGGTGGAAGGCCTGGCCGAGACCGTGGCCGCGCTGCGCGACGGCCAGGTCGCTGAGCTGTTCATCGGCGGCCGCTACACCGACGGCGACCGTAACGCCCTGGAGCTGGACTGGGCGTCCGACCCGGCCTGGGTCGGCCCCGGCCTGGCCGACATCGCCCTGTCCGAGGCTGACCTGCGGGACCGGAACGTGACCGACGTGGCCCAGGATCACGTGGGAGCGGCGCTGGTCCGGGCGGCGGTGGGCACCGACGCCCGGCTGTTCGTGGTACCGCCGGGCGGGCCGAACGCGGGCGGCACGCCGCTGCGCGACGACATCGGCGCGCTGCTGCGGTACGCGGTGCCGGGGGCCTAGGACTCCCGGCGCAGCACGAAGATCATGCGCCAGGCCTGCCGGTCGGACAGGTCCACGTCGTCGGTGAAGTCGCCGTAGCAGGCGGCGGCACCGAAGCCTCCGGCCAGGCGGACGGCCGCGCTGATCTCGGTGCCGGTCCAGAACCGGTTCGGCACCACGTCGGCCAGGGTCCGGATGCCGGCCCCGTCCCGCACGGTGACCTGGACGTGCTCGCGGGTCACCTGGGTGACCGGGTCGATCACGTCCTCGCCGCCCCCCCAGCGGACGTGCACCCGGCGGTCGCCGACCTCGCTGTCCCATTCCGAGCTGGTCCGCGGCACCGGGGCCAGCAGGTCGGCCGGGTGGGCCAGCTCCATGACGTACAGGCCCCGGGGGGCGACGGCCCGGCTCACCGCGGCCAGGTGGGCGACCATGTCGTCCAGGGTCAGCAGGTGACAGGCCGAGTTCAGCATGGTGATGGCCAGGTCCACCGGCGGGTGGGTGAAGTCGCGCATGTCGGCCTGGACCACGTCCAGCTTCAGCCCCATGGCACTGCTCTTGTCCCGGGCCCGGGCGCACATGGCCGCGCTCAGGTCCAGCGCGGTCACCGGGACGCCGCGGCGGGCGAACTCCAGCGCGTGGTC
>DASXJM010000090.1:0-3748 GCA_036497405.1 Streptosporangiaceae bacterium
GCCCTGCTGGTCATGGCCTGGCTGCTGGCCGGGCTGCCGCTGCTGCTGGCCAACCGGTTCTCCAACATCCCGATGCTGATCATCTCGATCCCGCTCGCGGTGGCCCTGCTGTTCCTGGTCATGCGGGACCTGCCGTCGGCCTGGCCGCACGGGGTGCGCGAACTGTGGGACCGGACCCGTGACCGCCCGGTTCCCGCCGAGGCGACGGCCGAGGCGCCCGGGCCCGGGACGCCGCCGAGGGCGGAGGACTCCGCGCCCACCGACATTCAATCTGGAAAAGAGCCGAGCCCGGCCGGGGCCGCCGCCCGGCCCCGGACCGACGTTCCCTGGTGGGCCCTGATCGGCACGCTGGTGGTGACGGCCGGGTTCGCGGCCTGGCAGCTGGCCGAGAACTCCCAGCAGATGATCGTGCTGCGCGACCCGGCCAGCTACCTGCAGTTCGCCTACTGGATCGCGCACCAGGGCAGCACCCACATCCCGGAGTCGCTGGCCGCGTTCGGCGGCCCGCACCCGAGCATGACCTTCGGCAGCCTGGGCTTCTTCCAGTCCGGGGGCACGATCGTGCCCCAGTTCATGGCCGGGCTGCCCATGATCCTGGCCATCGGGGTCTGGGCGGGCGGCCCGCTGGCGGCGGCGGCCATGGCCCCGTTCATCGGCGCTGCCGCGGTACTGGCCTTCGCCGGCCTGGTCGGACGGCTGGCCGGGGGCCGCTGGGCCCCGGCCGGAGCCCTGGTCCTGGCCATCAGCCTGCCCGAGCAGTACACCAGCCGGAACACGTTCAGTGAGACGCTCGCGCAGATCATGCTGTTCGGCGGGTTGTGCATGCTGGCCGACTCGTTCACCCTGACCAGCGGGCGGCACGCCGCGGCCCCGCCCGTGCCCGGCTCCTGGCGGGACGGGCCCGCCCCCAACGTGGCCCTGGCCTTCTTCGGCGGCCTGGCCATCGGGCTCACCCTGCTCATCCGCATCGACGGCATCAGCGACCTGCTCCCGGCGATCCCGTTCCTGGGCATCCTGCTGCTGACCCGGCGGGCCCAGGCCCTGCCGTTCGGTCTCGGGCTGGTCATCGGGGTGGCCTACGGGCTGGCCGACGGTTTCGTGCTGTCCCGGCCCTACCTGGACTCGCTGTCCAGCTCGCTGCGGCCGCTGGCCATGATCGCCCTCGGGGTGATCGCGCTGACCGGCATCGTCATGGCCCTGCTCAACGTCCGCTTCCTGCGGCGCTGGACCCGGGCCGCGCTGCGGGCCCGTCCGCTGCGCTGGCTGCCGGAAGCGGTCGCGGTGCTGGCCGTCCTGGTCGTGATCGGGTTCGCGGTGCGCCCGTACTTCCAGACCGTCCGCGGTGAGACCGACCCCGGCACGATCAGCTACGTGGCCGAGCTGCAGAAACTGGCCCACCTGGCCGTCGACGGCCACCGCCAGTACTCCGAAGACAGCCTCTACTGGGTCATCTGGTACCTGGGCGTGCCCGCGGTCATCCTGGGCACGCTGGGCCTGGCCCTGCTGGCCCGGCGCACGCTGAGGGCCCTCCTGACCTGGCGGGACAGCGGCGCGGCCCGGGTCTGGGCTCTGCCCCTGATGATCACCGGCTGGGTCATCGTGAGCGTGCTGTGGCGGCCGGGCATCATCCCCGACCAGCCCTGGGCCAGCCGCCGCCTGGTCCCGGTGGTCCTGCCGGGCCTGATCCTGGCCGCGACCTGGATGGCGGCCTGGATCAAAGAACGCGGGCGCCGGCTGGGCGCCAGCCCGGTGGCGGCGGCCATCGTCGCCGTCTGCTGCGTGATCGCGCTGCTGGTCCCGGCCGCGGTCACCACCTTCGGGGTCGGGACGACCAGGACCGCGCACGGCTCGACCCGGCCCACCGCCAACGGCCTGGCCTTCAAACGGACGGGCACCGGGGAGTACCGGGCCGTCCGCGAATTGTGTTCGGCGATCGGCCCCAACGCCTCGGTGGTCATCGTCGACTCGCTCACCGCCGACCGGTTCAGCCAGGTCATCCGGGGCATGTGCGAAACCCCAACGACCCGCATCGACAGCGCCACCGCCGGCGATGTGTCGTCGGTGGAGGCCGGAATCGAGAAGGCCGGGCGGCGTCCGATCCTGCTGGCCGGCACCCAGGCTCAGCTGGCTCCCTACGGCGATTCGGCCCGCAAGGTCCTCGATCTGCTCACTACTCAGGACGCCCACGAACTGACCCAGCCACCCACCCGGACCTGGCTTATTCACTTCGTGGTCTGGATGTCGAACCCGGGCGGAGTCTCCGGAGGAGCCGTGGCAAGCCAAGCGGCAGAGTATTCTCGCCACGCGTGAGCACACCTAGCGAACCAGGGCCCTTCGGCGACCGGTCCGACGAGCCGGCCAGGCGCAACCGGGCCGGCGGGTCTCACGAACGCCCCGGCCGCTCGCGCGGCCGGTCCGGCGGGTCGGGAGGGTCGCGCCAGTCCGACCGGTCCCAGCGCCCCGACCGAGACCCGTCCCAGCCCGCCCAGCCGCCGGCTCAGCCGCCCGCGACGTCACCGCTGGACGACATGTTCCCGGACCAGCCGTGGTCGCCGGACCAGGACTGGCCCGCTCCCGGCGTCCCGGCCCACGGCCCCAGCGGGGCCAACGGCCGCGGTGGTGGCGTTCCCGGCGCTCCGACCGGCCCGGCCTACGCCTACCCGCCGCCCGCACCCTACGACCCGAACGAGCCGCCGGTGTCCTACGACCCGCCGCCGCCCGCGGGGCCGTACGAGCCGGGCCCGGGGACCTCTCCGTTCGACGCCATCCCAGGGGTCTCCCCGTTCGACTCGGACCCGCTGACCCCACCACCCCCAGTGGCCACACCACCCCCAGCGGCCCCGCCAGCCCCTTACGACCCGGCAGGCACGTACCAGCAGGCCCCCACCTACGAGCTGCCGCCCTCCTACGAGGGCGCCCCCAGCTACGAGAACGGCCCGGCCTACGAGGGCGCCGCCCGCTACGACACCCCGCCCGGCTACGACGCCCCGGCCACCTATGGAACCTCGCCGACCTACGAGACCCCGACCGGTTACGACCACCCCGGCGCGGTGGTCGACGACCCCGCTTACCCGGCGCCCCCGTTCGGGACCGCTCCGGCCGCGATGATGCCCCCGCTCCCACCCGAGCCCGAGCCCGAGCCGGAGTTCACCTACCAGGGTGCGCCCGACGACGGCCAGGCTCCGCACGTGTCGATCGTGCTGCCCTGCTACAACGAGCAGGACCACGTGCTGCGCGAGCTGGAACGGATCAGCCGGGCCATGGACGCCAGCGGGATGCCGTACGAGCTGATCGCGGTCGACGACGCCTCGACAGATGCGACTTTTGCCCGGCTCCAGCTGGCCGAGCCGAAGCTGCCGCGGCTGAAGATCCGGCACTTCCCCCGCAACGGCGGCGCGGGCACGGTCCGCCGGATCGGCAGCCAGCAGGCCCAGGGCGACATCGTGGTCTGGACCGACGCCGACATGACCTACCCCAACGAGCGCATCCCCGAGCTGGTGGCCATGCTCGACGCCGATGCCAGCATCGACCAGGTGGTGGGCGCGCGGACCAGCGAGGAGGGCACCCACAAGTTCGTCCGGGTCCCAGCCAAGTGGTTCATCCGCAAGCTGGCCGAGAAGCTGACCAACTCCGAGATCCCCGACCTGAACTCCGGTCTGCGGGCGTTCCGGCGCGAGGTCGCCCTGCCCTACCTGCGGCTGCTGCCGGCCGGGTTCTCCTGCGTGACCACGATCACCCTGTCGTTCCT
>DASXJM010000091.1:0-5551 GCA_036497405.1 Streptosporangiaceae bacterium
GATGCTGGTCATCTGGTCGACGGGCACGTCCTCGCCGCGCCGGAGCCGGGCCACCACGTCCGGCAGCTCCTGGTTGGCCAGCGTCTCCACCGAGCCCTGCAGCCGGTCGAGGCGGCGGACGATCCTGCGGCCGATCAGCACCGACAGCAGGACGGACAGGATCAGGCCGAGCAGGCCCAGGCCGCCGGACAGCGCCACCCGCCGCCAGGCCGCGTTGGTGACCTTCTGGTCCTGGCTGACCTCGAACTCTGAAGCCTGGACCCCGGCGTTGAACATGCCGGCCGTCATGGCCTTGATCGCCGGGTCCCACTGGGCCGTCTGGAACGGCGGGAACAGGGTGGTGTCGGCGCCCACCGCGGCCTCGAGGTTGCCCATGGCGGTCTGCGCGCTGGCCGGGGCGTACTTGTCCATCGCCCCGTTGAACACGGCCAGGTTGGCCGACTGGAGCCGGGTGACGGTGGCCTGCCAGAAGGCCTGGCGGGCGCCGGCCAGCTCGGTGACCTGGACCCGGGTGGCCGTGGGCAGCTGGTGGGCGGCCAGCGCCGCCGACATCAGCGAGTCCTCCTGCTCCAGCGCTTCCCGCGACTCGGTGCTGTTGATCACGGCCAGCGACTGGGTGGCGGCCCGGGCGTTGGTCAGGCTGGCGTTCTCCTTGACGAAGAGGCTCAGCTCCTCGGTGAGGATGTTGCTGAACGCCCCGAACACCTCGGTGGGCTGGACGGCCCGGGCGGTGATGGCCGGGCGGATCTTGCTCAGACCCTGGATGCTGGTGAGCATCTGATGGATGACGTTGAGCTCATCGGTGGTCGCCGCGTCCGTGGTCGCCGCGCCGGTCATCTTGGTCTGGAACGAGGGGAAGGCCTGGGTGGTCGCGTTCTGGGCGGCGGCCAGCTGAGCCTTGTTGGCGGCGGTCGGCGCGGCCAGATAGACCATCGACGCCTTGCGCTCGTTCTGGATGTTGATGTCGAACTGCGCGGCGGGAACCGAGGTCGCGTTGATCAGGTTGGGGGCGCGGTCCAGGTTGATGGCGTCCCCGACCGTGGTGTACAGCACGAAGCCGTACAGGCCGAGCACCGTCAGCAGAGGGACGGCGACGAGAAGATAGAGGGGACGGCGAATGGACGGTCCACGCCGTCGATCAGCGCCCTGACCGTTGGTGTTAGGCATCCTTACCCTTGGCGAGAGGCGTGCGAACCTGAGCTCCGGTACCGCCAGCGGGGGCAGGACCGCGGTCACAGGAGGTCCGCTTAAAGTATCGAAATGGGATGTTTCCCGTACACAAATTGCCCAACAAATACGTTATGGGGAGCAAAAAGAACTAACGGTATCGGGTTGGCTCGGGGCAGTAGTCACTGGCCCCCGCAATGTCCCGGCAGCCCCTTCGGCATAAGGCGGACACGTCAGATCGCGCGCGAGTTTGCCGCGCGCGTTGTCGGGCCCAGCGCCTACGCTGGTGGAGTGACCGCAACGGCTGCTGAATCTCTCCTGGACGGGCTGAATCCGCAACAGCGCGCGGCCGTGATCCACGCCGGCAGCCCGCTGCTGATCGTGGCCGGGGCCGGTTCGGGCAAAACCCGGGTGCTGACCCACCGGATCGCCTACCTGCTGGCCGAGCGGGACGTGCTGCCCAGCGAGATCCTGGCCATCACCTTCACCAACAAGGCGGCCGGGGAAATGGCGTCCCGGGTGTCGCAGCTGGTCGGCGCGCGGGCCCGGGCGATGTGGGTCATGACCTTTCACTCTGCCTGCGTGCGCATCCTCCGCCGCGAGGCCAGGCGGCTCGGCTACCCGTCCTCGTTCTCCATCTACGACCAGGCCGACTCGCAGCGGCTGATGGCCCTGGTCTGCCGGGAGCTGGAGCTGGACGCCCGCCAGTTCCCGCCCAAGGCGCTGCACGGCCAGGTGTCCAACCTGAAGAACGAGCTCGTCGACTACGAGACGTTCGCGGCCCGGGCCCAGACCGCCCGGGAGAAGGGGCTGGCCGAGGCGTACGGCGAGTACCAGCGGCGGCTGACCGCGGCCGGCGCGATGGACTTCGACGACCTGATCATGAACACGGTGTTCCTGTTTCAGGGCTTCCCCGAGGTCGCGGCCGAGTACCGGCACCGGTTCCGGCAGGTCATGGTGGATGAGTACCAGGACACCAACCATGCCCAGTACGTGCTGGTCCGTGAGCTGGTCGGCGCGCACGCCGAGGACAAGTCCGAGCTGTGCGTGGTCGGTGACGCCGACCAGTCGATCTACGCCTTCCGCGGTGCCACCATCCGCAACATCGTGGAGTTCGAGCAGGACTTCCCGGACGCCCGCGTCATCGTGCTGGAGCAGAACTACCGCTCCACCCAGAACATCTTGTCCGCGGCCAACGCCGTGGTGTCCCGCAACGCCAGCCGCAAGCCCAAGAACCTGTGGTCCGACCAGGGCGCCGGCCCGCTGATCACCGGGTACGTGGCCGACAGCGAGCACGACGAGGCCGCGTTCGTGGCCGAGGAGGTGGACCGGCTCTCCGACGCGGGCGAGGCCACCCCCGGCGACGTGGCCGTCTTCTACCGGACCAACGCCCAGTCCCGGGTGTTCGAGGAAGTGTTCATCCGGGTCGGCCTGCCCTACAAGGTGATCGGCGGCGTCCGGTTCTACGAGCGTCGCGAGGTCCGCGACCTGCTGGCCTACCTACGGCTGATCGCCAACCCGGCCGACGAGGTGTCGCTGCGCCGGATCCTCAACGTGCCCAAGCGCGGCATCGGCGACCGGGCCGAGGACTACGTGGCCGCGTTCGCCCAGCGGGAGCGGAAGACCTTCGCCGAGGCGCTGGCCCAGCCGGACGATGTGCCCGGGTTGGCCACCCGGTCGGCTCAGGCCATCCGGAGGTTCAACGCCCTCATCGACGGGCTGCGCGAGCTGTCCGCCGACGCCCCGGTGGCGGACGTGGCCGAGGCCGTGCTGGACCGCAGCGGCTACCAGACCGCGCTGGAGGAGTCGACCGACCTGCAGGACGCGAGCCGGGTCGAGAACCTGGCCGAACTGGTCTCGGTGGCCCGCGAGTTCGACGGCCAGCACCCGGACGGGACGCTGGCCGACTTCCTGGAGCAGGTGTCGCTGGTCGCCGACGCCGACCAGATCCCGGACGGCGAGCAGCGCGGCGGCCTGGTCACCCTGATGACCCTGCACACGGCCAAGGGCCTGGAGTTCCCGGTGGTGTTCCTCACCGGCATGGAAGAAGACGTCTTCCCACACCAGCGCTCGGCCACCGACGAGAAGGAGCTCGAGGAGGAGCGGCGGCTGGCCTACGTGGGGATCACCCGGGCCATGCGGCGGCTGTACCTGACCCGGGCCATCGCCCGGATGTGGTGGGGCAAGCCCTCGTTCCACCGCCAGTCCCGGTTCCTGGGCGAGATCCCGGAGCCCCTGCTGGAGTGGCGCCGGGACGAGCGCACCGCGACCCCGCCGGCCATGGAGCGGGCCGCCCAGCGGCCGGGGGTGGCCTCGCCCGGCAACCGGAACGTGCCCGCGTTGTCCCCCGGCGACCTGGTCACCCACGACAAATTCGGGCTGGGCACGGTGGTATCCGTGGACGGAGTCGGCGACCGCGCCGAGGCGAAGATCGATTTCGGCTCGGAGTATGGGGTAAAACACCTGGTGCTGCGGTACGCGCCGCTGCAAAAGCTCTAGCCCGCCGCGGCAGCGGCTGAGACAGCACTGGGAGGCCGGTCGTGGGCAGCATCCGGGTCGTCGTGGCCAAGCCGGGCCTGGACGGTCACGACCGCGGGGCCAAGGTGGTCGCCCGGGCGCTGCGAGACGCGGGAGTCGAGGTCATCTACACCGGCCTGCACCAGACCCCGGAGCAGATCGTGGCCACCGCCATCCAGGAGGACGCCGATGCCATCGGCCTGTCCATCCTGTCCGGCGCGCACATGACCCTGTTCGCCCGGGTGCTGGACCTGCTCCGGGACCAGGACGCGACCGACATCACCGTGTTCGGCGGCGGCATCATCCCCGAGGCGGACATCGCCCAGCTGACCGAGCTGGGGGTGGCCCGGGTGTTCACCCCCGGCACCCCGACCCGGGCCATCACCGAATGGGTGCACGAGGAACTGGCCCCGGCCGCGGCCCGCCGGTCCTGAGAGCCACTTCACAACGTCGCTGAGCGACCGGCCAGCACGACCGGGATCGAACCGGACTAGGCTGGCCGGGGCGGACCCCGGATGGTAACCGCCGCGGACCCCGAGCGAAAGACCGAGGACGGTCAGACGTGGATTTGTTCGAGCATCAGGCGAAGGAGCTCTTCGCTGAATACGGCGTTCCCGTGCCGAGCGGCAAGGTCGCGCACACCGCCGAAGAGGCGCGTGACATCGCGGCCGACTTCGCCGCCCAGGCGCAACCCAAGGTCGTGATCAAGGCCCAGGTCAAGGTCGGTGGCCGCGGCAAGGCCGGCGGCGTCAAGCTGGCCGACGGCCCCGAGGCCGCCTACGAGATCGCGCAGCAGATTCTCGGCATGGACATCAAGGGCCACACCGTGCACAAGGTGCTGGTCGAAGAGGCCAGCGACATCGCGCAGGAGTACTACCTGTCCTTCCTGCTCGACCGGGCCAACCGCACCTTCCTCTCCATCTGCTCGGTCGAGGGCGGCATGGAGATCGAGGAGGTCGCGCACACCAACCCCGACGCGGTGGCCCGGATCCCGGTGTCCCCGCTGACCGGGGTGGACCAGGACAAGGCGACCGAGATCGCCAAGGCGGGCCGGCTGCCCGCCGAGGCGGTCACCGGCGCGGCCCAGCTGGCCGAGCGGCTGTGGGCGGTGTACACCGACGAGGACGCCCTGCTGGTCGAGGTCAACCCGATGATCCTGTCGGCCGGCGGCCGGGTGCTGGCCCTGGACGGCAAGGTGACCCTGGACGACAACGCCGCGTTCCGCCAGCAGGACAGCTTCACCAGCTTCGCCGACGACAGCAGCACCGACCCGCTGGAAGCCCAGGCCAAGGCCAAGCACCTCAACTACGTCAAGCTGGAGGGTGAGGTCGGCATCATCGGGAACGGCGCCGGCCTGGTCATGTCCACGCTGGACGTGGTGGCCTACGCCGGGGAGGCGTTCGGGGGGATGCGGCCCGCCAACTTCCTCGACATCGGCGGGGGCGCCTCGGCCGAGGTGATGGCCAACGGCCTGGAGATCGTGCTGTCCGACCCGTCGGTGCGCAGCGTGTTCGTCAACGTCTTCGGCGGCATCACCGCCTGCGACGCGGTGGCCAACGGCATCGTGTCCGCGATCGGCATGCTGGGCGAGCGGGGCGAGCAGGTCCGGCACCCCATCGTGGTCCGGCTGGACGGCAACAACGCGGCCGAGGGCCGCCGGATTCTCGACGAAGCCGGGATCGGCGTGGTCGAGCAGGTAGCGACCATGGACGATGCCGCCCGGCGTGCCGCCGAGCTGGCGTCCGCGAACTCCGCGAACGGAGCATGAGATGGCGATCTTCCTCACCGCCCAGAGCCGGGTCCTGATCCAGGGCATCACCGGTTCGGAGGGCCGCAAGCACGGCGCCCGCATGCTGGCGGCCGGCAC
>DASXJM010000092.1:0-7932 GCA_036497405.1 Streptosporangiaceae bacterium
GGTGGCCCAGGCCGCCCAGACTCAGCCGGCCCAGGTCACGGCCAAGGCCGCGCCGCAGGCGGCTCGGCCCACGGCCCCGGCCCGGCCGCAGGGTCCCTGTGACATCTACGCGGCCGGCGGCACTCCCTGCGTGGCCGCGCACAGCACGACCCGGGCGCTCTACGCCTCCTACAACGGCCCGCTGTACCAGGTCATGCGGCTGTCGGACCATCGCACCAGGAACATCGGCGTGGTCCAGCCCCGCGCCCTACCGGCCCCGGATGCGGGCGGGTACGCCGACTCGGCGGCCCAGGACAGTTTCTGCGCCGGCACCACCTGCCTGATCACCGAGGTCTACGACCAGTCCGGGCACGGCAACAACCTCACCCAGGCGCCGCACGGCGGCTTCAGCGGGCCGGCCCTGGGCGGGTACGACAACCTGCCGATCGCGACCATGGCCCCGGTGACGGTGGGCGGCCACAAGGCCTACGGCGTGTTCATCGAGCCGGGCATGGGCCTGCGCGACGACGACACCAACGGCATCGCCACCGGCGACCAGCCCGAAGGCATGTACTGGATCGTCGACGGCCAGCACTACAACGACGGCTGCTGCTTCGACTACGGCAACGCCGAGATCGACAGCCGCGACGACGGCAACGGCACCATGGAGACGTCCTACTTCGGTAACGCCACCGCCTGGTACCACGGCCCGCCACCCGGCCCGTGGGTCATGACCGACCAGGAGAACAACCTGGTCGGGTGCGTGAACCCGGGTAGCACGTCCAAGCTCTGCCCCAACCTGCCCAGCGAGACCGCGCGCTTCCTGACCGCGATGGCCAAGGGCGAGCCGCACCAGTGGGAGTCCCAGGCCGGTGACGCCCAGCAGGGCCCGCTGGCCACCATGTTCTCCGGCCCGCGGGTCGACTCCAGCTACGACCCCATGCGCAAGCAGGGCGGCATCGTGCTGGGCAACGGCGGCGACAACAGCAACGGCTCCCAGGGCACCTTCTACGAAGGCGTGATGACGGCCGGGTACCCGACCGACGCCACCGACCAGCAGGTCCAGGCCAACGTGGTGGCGGCCAGGTACGCCGGGCCGACGCTGAGCCTGACCCCGGCCTCGGCCACGGCCACGCCGCCGGGCCTGCAGACCTTCGCCCCCGGCGCCAGCCAGGAGTCCACGGTCACCTACACCAACACCACCAGCACGGCCGCGGCCAACGTGCAATTGTCCATTTCCCGGCCCAGCCTTTTCTGGAACGCCGTGGTCGACGGGACCCGGGACGGCTCGAAGACGTTCGCTTCGGTCGCTCCCGGAGCCAGCGTGAGCGCGACGTTCAAGGTCACCGCGGGGCCGGCCGCGTTCGAGGGTGACCTGGTCGCCAACGCCAGCTGGACCGAATCGGGCCGCCACGCGCGGCAGAGCGCGACCAGCCGCGAGCACGTGCGCAACGTCAGCCAGATCAAGATCAACGAGTTCCGCAGCGGGACCAGCACCAACCCGACCAACTCGTTCATCGAGCTGTACAACGCGGGCAGCAGTCCCGCTGACCTGTCCAACTGGACGCTGACCGAGCACCCGACCCAGCAGCCCGTCTTCTCGACGGTGACCATCCCGGCCGGGACCAGGCTGGCCAGCCACCACTACTACCTGCTCGGCCAGTCCAGCTCGGGCCTGGCCACCCCGACCAAGGCGGGCGCCAGCACCGTCAACGTCAGCAGCACCTCGGGCCTGGCCCCCGGCCAGCAGGTCCAGATCGGCACCGGCTCGTCGGCCGAGTCCCGCACCATCGCCGCCATCGCCAGTTCCGGGGCGACCGGGGCCCGGGTGCCGGGCAAGATCGGCAACGCGGTCAAGCTGGCGGGCGACGGCGATTACGTCGCGCTACCGGACGGCATCGTCAACGGACTGCACGACTTCACCGTCTCGGCCTGGGTCAACCCGTCGCAGAACACCGCCTGGTCGCGGCTGTTCGACTTCGGGACCGGCCCCAGCAACTACATGTTCCTGACCATGAGCGCGGGCGGCGGGCCGCTCCGCTACGCCATCACCACCAGCGGCAACGGTGCCGAACAGCAGCTCAACGACACCACCACCCTGCCGCTGAACACCTGGTCGCTGGTCACGGTGACCCTGTCCGGCAGCACCGGCACCCTGTACGTGAACGGCCAGCCGGTGGCCACCAACACCAACATGACCCTCAACCCGTCCAGCCTGGGCGACACCAACCAGAACTGGATCGGGCGCTCGCAGTTCGGCGCCGACCCGTTCCTGAACGGGACGGTGGACGACTTCAACATCTACGACCGGGCCCTGTCCGCGTCGGAGGTGGCCACCCTGGCTTCGGGCCAGGCGGGCGCGGGCGACGTCGCCGACTACAAGTTCGACGAGGCGTCCGGGTCGACCGCAGTGGACTCGTCCGGCAGCGGCCACAACGCGACCATCATCGGGGCCGCCGGGTTCAGCACCCCGCTGTTCCAGCCGCTCCCCGACGGCCCGATCACCGTGCCCGCCGGCTCGACCAGCGTGCCGGTGACCAGCACGTCGGGCTTCACGGTGGGCCAGAAGGTCGCCCTCGGCTACGGCCGCACGTTCGAGACCGCCACCGTGACCAAGGTCGGGACGCCGGGCAGCCAGTCCTACCTGGCCGCGGCCGCGGCGGCGGGGGCGACCAGCCTCAAGGTCACCTCGGACGCCAGCATCACGGCCGGGGACACGATCCGGCTCGACATCGGCGCCAGCCAGGAGACCGTCACCGTGACCGCGGTGGGCACTCCGGGCGCCAGCGGCACCGGCCTCACCCTGGCCGCTCCGCTGAAGTTCGGCCACCCGGCCAACCTGCCGTTCAGCGACCACGGCACCGGGATCAGCTTCAGCCCGGCCACCCGGTTCGCGCACTCCAGCAACGAGCCGGTACAGGCGCTGGACAGCAGCATCACGCTCAGCAAGCCGCTCAGCCGGAGCCACGCGATCAACACGGCGGTCATCGACAGCGCCGTGACGACCGCCGGTTACCAGGGACCGCCCGCCCCGAACCAGTGGTTCGGCGGTCCGGCCCTGTCGGCCAGCGCGGGCAGCATGGTGGTCCGCAACGCCCAGGGCGTCGCCTCCGACAGCCTCAACTACGGCGGCCTGGTCGACCCCTGGCTGGCCGAGGGCTACCAGGGCAGGTCCGGCACCGGCCAGGAAGGCTGCTTCGTGGCCGCACCGGGCACCGCGGCCGGCCCGGGCACCAGCGCCATCCGCTCCCCGGACGGCACCGACACCGACAGCAACTGCACCGACTTCACCACGTCCAGCACCCCCACCCCCGGTGGGGCCAACCAACCGTAACTTCCACCGCCACCCCCGGTGCCCGCTCCAGGCTGCGGGCACCGGGGGTGTTTCATGCCCGGGCCCGGCCGGTTGGCTGACGGCCGGACGGCAGGCCCGGTTTTGTCGGCCGGGCTGGTTAGCCTGCCAGGGTGATCAGCGCGCTGGCGGTGGAGAACTACCGGTCGCTGCGCCGGCTGGTGCTGGCGGTGGACCAGCTGAACGTGGTGACCGGGCCGAACGGCAGCGGCAAGTCCAGTTTGTACCGGGCGCTGCGGCTGCTGGCCGATTCGGCCCGCAACGGCGCGGTGGCGGCGCTGGCCCGGGAGGGCGGGCTGGAATCGGCGATGTGGGCCGGCTCGCCGGATGAGGGCCGGTCGATGCGGCGGGGCCGGGGACGGCCGCTGGTCCAGGGCGGCACCGAGCGGCGGTTGCTGCTGGGCTTCGCGGGCGACGAGTTCGGGTACGCGGTCGACCTGGGGGTGCCGACGCCGTCGACGTCGATGTTCCGCTCCGATCCGGAGATCAAGGCCGAGGCGGTGTGGGCCGGGCCGGTGCTGCGGCCAGCCGCCGTGCTGGCCGACCGCGGCCCCAGCGGCGCGGTGCGGATCCGGACCGCCGACGGGGGCTGGGACCGGCCGCCCTGGTTCCTGAAGCCGTTCGACAGCATGCTCACCGAGGTCGCCGATCCGCAGCGGGCGCCGGAGCTGCTGGCCCTGCGCGAGCAGATCCGGTCCTGGCGGTTCTACGATCACCTGCGGACCGACGAGCGGGCCCCGGCCCGGACGGCCCAGGTCGGCACGCGCACCCCGGTGCTCAGCCACGACGGCGCCGACCTGGCCGCCGCGCTGCAGACGATCCGCGAGATCGGCACCGACGACACCATGGACCAGGCGGTCAGCAACGCCTTTCCCGGCAGCCGCGTCGAGGTCATCGCCCACGGCGGCCGGTTCGAGCTGACGCTGCGCCAGCCCGGCCTGCAGCGGCCGCTGCGGGCCGCCGAAATCTCCGACGGCACCCTGCGCTACCTGCTGTGGGTGGCCGCGCTGCTGACACCCCGCCCGCCCGGGCTGCTGGTGCTGAACGAGCCGGAGACGAGCCTGCACCCCGAGCTGATCGGGCCGCTGGCCGACCTCATCGTCACCGCCTCGGCCCGGACGCAGATCATCGTCGTCACCCACGCCCAGCCGCTGGTCACCGCGCTCCGGGACGCGTCGGCCCGGGTGCTCGACCTGATCAAGGAGGACGGCCGGACCCTGCTCGACGGCCAGGGCATCCTCGACGAGCCGCCCTGGTACTGGCCGGACCGCTGAAGCCCGCGGGTCAGCGGCGGGCCGGCCGCCCTGGGCGACCGGGTCTTCCTGGGACGGGCCGTACGCCGCCTGGCCGCTGAGCCCGGTCCGCGGGGTGGCCCGCCGGATCCGGTCGACGAGTTCGCCGGCGTCGCCCGTAAGCCGTGACCGGCCCCACCGCGGGACCGCATACTTGGAGTCGCTGAAGGCGGGCTGATGGAAATGGGTGACGCCCATGGGCGAGGATCCGGGCCGGGAATCGCGCCGGGAGTTCCGGGGGATCGAGCGCGACATCTGGATCGAGGAGCAGATCGAACAGCTCACCGCCGACTTCTTCGCCGCGATTGACGCCGGGGACGAGGAGCGAGCCCGGGAACACGTCGCCCGGTTCGAGGCGAGCATGGAACGGTTGCCGCCCCGCCTCCGGCACGAGGTGGTCAGTGAGACCACGGTCATGCTGGGCGAAGAACTGACAATGCGCCGGGAGACCGGGCCGGGCTCCGGCCGAGGCTGAACACCCGTACCCGGAGGGCCTCAGCCCTTCTTGTCGACCACGCTGGCCAGGCCCCAGAGCTGCTCGGCTTCGGGTTTGCCGCGGTTGGCGGGAGTGGTGTCCTTGCGAGCGGGACCGGGTGCAGGCAGCGTCACCAGGAGCTTCCTGGTCGTCTCGAGGTCGCTCTTGTCCTCGGGGTCGAGCCCGAGGGCCCCGGCCAGACGGCCCAGCGTGAGCCAGCGGAATCCGGCCGTGTCAAACTCCTGAAGCAGTCGGACCCGCTGCCGGTCCGACGCCATCCGGCGGGAATTCGCCTTGAAGGCCGATTCGAACCAGCCGAGCACCCGATCAATCGGCCCAGCGACAATCGACGACAGATCCATGCCCTGCCCCTCGGGGTGATGGAACAGTTTCTCGCGCCAGCGCACGGAGGGCAACCGTGAACGCGCTCCTCGCCGCGGCCGGACTCCGGCCGCGGCGAGGAGCGCGGGCCAGGTCAGGCGCCGGTGATGGTGGGGGTGCCGTTCTCCAGGTGGCCGGTGTAGCGGGCGGACCAGGTGGGGTCGGTGCTGGCGGTCACGGTGAGGTCGTACCAGCCGCCGGAGGAGTGCAGGGGGTCGGCGGTGTGGGTGACGGTGCGGTGGGCGGGGACGCGGTAGGTGCGCGGCCGGTCGTGGCGGTAGGCGTTGGCCGTCACGGTGAAGGTGACCGCCGCCGGGCCCTCGTTCACCAGCGCGAGGAGCAGGCGCGGGTCCCGGTCGAAGCTACCTTCGAAATAATCAATACGGGCCGACAACCGGGCGCCAGCAGCGGCGGTGTCACCGGTGAAGCGGCGCAGGAAGCGGTTGGGGCCGACGACGGTGATGTCGTACCGGCTGTCGCCGGCCGCGGCCCCGACCGGGGCGGTCGCGGCTGTGCTGCGGTTCGACACTGACCGGGACGGCTCGACCGTGTACTGGCCGGGGAACTTGGCCGGGTAGTCGGCCAGCGAGGGCACGCCGGCCAGGTTGTTGTAGACGGCGAAGTGGCTGGCCTTGCGAGCGTGCGGGCCGTTGTTGCTGAGGGCCAGCGTGGCGGTCGCGACACCCCCCGAGGTGCTGAAGCCGGTCAGGTTGGCGTTCGGCTGCACCGGCAGCGGGCGGGCCGGCTTGGTGCCCGGCTCCTGCGACGGCGGCGTGTTGTCGTCCGGGAGCGGGACGTACGCGGTCTCGGCGACCAGCGGCCCGGTGGTGGGCAGGTCGGGCAGGCCGTAGACCGGCTTCTTGAAGTCGAAGGCCTCGGTGAGGTCACCGCAGACCTGGCGGCGCCAGGCACTGATGTTCGGGGAGATGGCGGGCTGGCCGAGCGCGGTCGTCCACTGCTCCAGGAACTGGATCACCGAAGTGTGGTCGGCGGTCTCGGAGGTGACCCAGCCGCCCCGGGTCCAGGGCGAGACCAGGATGAGCGGGACGCGGAAACCGAGGCCGACCGGGGCCGGGGCGGTCAGGCCGTACTGGCTCAGGTCGGTGCCGCTGACGAACTCGTCCTTCTCCCCCGCCGCGGGCACGGGCGGCGGCACGTGGTCGAACTGCCCGTCGTTCTCGTCGTAGTTGACGATGATCAAGGTCGAGTTGAACACGTCCGGGTCGGCCCCGATGGCCTCGATGACGGCACGGAGGAAGTAGGCCCCATTGCTGGGCGCGGTCACCGGGTGCTCGGAGAAGAACTGGTTGTCGACCACGTAGGACACCTGGGGCAGGTGGCCGGACAGCACGTCGGCCTTGAGCGCGGCCGCGATGTTGTCGGCGTTCTGGGTCTGGACGCCGGTGTCGGTGGTGACGCTGGCGACCCCGTTGGCATAGAGCGGGTCCGACGGGTCGGGGACGCCGGGCTTACCGGTGGCCGGGTCGGTCTGGGTCGGGTCCATGGTCGCGAAGGTCGCGAAGTAGGGCGGGGCGTTGTCGCCGTAGTCGTCGGCGCAGTGGTAGGTCCGCCACGACACCCCGGCGTTCTGCAGCGTCTCCACGTAGGACTGCCAGGTCAGGAAGTTCCGCTGCAGGTTGCCGCCGCCATCGTAGGCCACGTGCGGGGCGGTGCCGTGGTAGCCGGGGTGCGACTGGTCGGCGTTGATCGTGCCGCTCATCAGGTAGATGCGGTTCGGCCCGGTCGCGCTGATCACCGAGCAGTGGTAGTCATCACCAACCGTGTAGGCGTCGGCCAGGGCGTAGTGGAACGGCAGGTCGCTGCGGGTGAGGAAGCCCATCGTGGTCGGCCCGGCCTT
This sequence comes from Streptosporangiaceae bacterium, assembly GCA_036497405.1. GTDB lineage: Bacteria > Actinomycetota > Actinomycetes > Streptosporangiales > Streptosporangiaceae > Bog-532. The sequence continues at coordinate 7,338 of DASXJM010000092.1, forward strand.
GGCCTGGATCCAGCCGTTCATCAGGCCGCCGTACCAGGCGCCGTGCTGGGTGAGCCAGCTGTGGTCGGTGCCGCCGTAGTTGGCCGCGCCCAGCTCCGCGCTGGGCGGGACCGCGCCCTTCCACTCGTCGGTGCCGCTCAACTTCCACGGGTACTGGGTGTCGGCCCCCACCGTCGGGGTGTCCGGCTGCTGGAAGACCGAGTTGCCGCCGGGCAGCAGGATGGTCGACCGGTCACCGAAGCCGCGCACCCCGCGCATCGAGCCGAAGTAGTGGTCGAAGCTGCGATTTTCCTGCATGACGACCACGACATGCTTGATGTCGCGGATGTCTCCGTGGCGCGACTGCGGGCCCTTCGACGCGCGGCCGTGGGGCTGGTTCGTCTCAGCCGCGGCCGATGCGGCTTCCCCGCTCACCGCGGCCGCACCCGCGATCGCGGTGGCTCCGCCGATGAAACCCCGGCGGGACAGGTCAGACATCGAGGTGACCTCCAGGTCGTAGCAGCTCAAAGCGACAGAAGCGCACAGCGCCAAACTGGAGGATTCGCCACGCAGTCGTGGTGTAAGCCAGCACTCAGCGAACACGAGCTGAACAAGT
>DASXJM010000093.1:0-11464 GCA_036497405.1 Streptosporangiaceae bacterium
TCCGGGGACATTTCCGCGGTGGTGACCGTGAGGTTGCCGGGGACGAAGATGGGGTCGTAGCCGAAGCCGTTGGTGCCGCGGGGCGCGTGGGTGAGGGAGCCGTCGAGGCGGCCTTCGGCGATACCCTCGCGGCCGTCGGGCAGGGCCAGGGCGGCGGCACAGGCGAAGTAGGCGCCGCGGTTGGGCTCGGCGATGTCGGAGATCTGGGCCAGGACCAGGGCCAGGTTGGCCTGGTCGTCGCCGTGCCGGCCGGCCCAGCGGGCCGAGAAGATGCCGGGCATGCCGTTCAGGACTTCGATGCACAGGCCGGAGTCGTCGGAGACGGCGGGCAGGCCGGTGAAGGCGGCGATGGCCCTGGCCTTGAGCAGGGCGTTCTCCGCGAAGGTGAGGCCGGTCTCGGCCACCTCGGGGGCGCCGGGAAACTCGTCCAGGCCGGACAGCAGGACCGGGACGCCGGCGCCGGCCAGGATCCGGCGCAACTCGACCACCTTGGCGGCATTGTGCGTGGCCAGCACGAGCCGGCCCGATGGAGTCACCACGTGACCTTCGATATCAGCGGGACGGGGAGAGGGCCGCGACCTGCAGGCTGGTCAGCTCACCGCAACCAGCTACGGCGAGGTCGAGGAGCCGGTTGAACTGGTCGCGGCGCAGTGGTTCGCGTTCGGCGGTGCCCTGGACCTCGACGAAGTCGCCGCCGCCGGTGCAGACCACGTTCATGTCGGTCTCGGCCGCGCTGTCCTCGGCGTAGTTCAGGTCCAGCCGCGGCTCGCCGTCGACGATGCCGACGCTGACCGCGGCCACCGAGGTGACCAGCGGGTCGCCGGGCAGCCGGTTCCGGCCTCGCAGCCAGTCCACGGCCTCGGCCAGGGCCACGTAGCCGCCGGTGATGGCGGCGGTGCGGGTGCCGCCGTCGGCCTGCAGCACGTCGCAGTCGATCACGATCGTGTTCTCGCCCAGGGCCTTGTAGTCCACGCTGGCTCGCAGAGCCCGGCCCACCAGCCGGGAGATCTCGTGCGTGCGCCCGCCGACCCGGCCCTTGATCGACTCGCGGTCGTTGCGGGTGTTGGTGGCCCGGGGCAGCATCGCGTACTCGGCGGTGACCCAGCCGAGCCCGCTGCCCCGGCGCCAGCGTGGCACGTCCTCCTGGACGCTGGCCGCGCACAGCACGCGGGTACCGCCGAACTCCACCAGTACGGAGCCTTCGGCGTGGTCGAGCCAGCCCCGGGTCAGCTTCACCGGGCGCAGTTGGTTCGCGGAACGTCCATCGGGTCGGGCCATGCCCGTCAGACTAGCGAGACCACCGCGCCAGCGAGAAGCCGACTCAGAGCGGCAGGGCCCCGGCGGGGGCCAGATCGAACTCCTGGCCCGTGGCGGCCAGCGAGATCGGGCCGCCGAACACCGCCTCAGCCTCGGCGAACGAGCGCTGCTTGTCGGTGCCCGGGGAGATGTGGGTCAGCACCAGGTGCCGGACCCCGGCCCGGGCCGCGTGCGCGCCGGCCTGGCCGCCGGTCAGGTGCAGGTTGGGCGGCAGGTCCGGGCCCTCGGTGAAGGTCGCCTCGGACAGCAGCAGGTCGGCGCCGCGGGCCAGCTCGATCAGGGCGTCGGTGGGGCCGGTGTCGGCCGAGTAGGCCAGCACCCGGCCGCCGTGCTCGATCCGGAAGCCGTAGGTCTCCACCGGGTGGGCCATCCGCGCCGTGGTGACCTGGAACGGGCCGATCGGCCGGGTGCCCGGGGCCAGGGTGTGGAAGGTGAAGGCGTCGGCCATGCCCGGGCCGGGATCGGGTTCGAGCCCGTAGGCCAGGGTGAGCCGTTCGGCGGCGCGGTCGGGGGCGAAGACCGGGATGGCGGGCTTCGGGCCACCCTCGGCGTACCGCCGCGCGACCCAGTATCCGCACATGTCCAGGCAGTGGTCGGGGTGCAGGTGGCTCAGGGCCACCGCGTCGATGCTGTACAGGTCCGCGTGGCGCTGCAGCACGCCGAGGGCACCGCTGCCCAGGTCGAGCAGGAGCCGGAAGCCCTCCGCCTCCAGCAGGTAGCTGGAGGCGGGGCTTTCCGGGCCGGGAAAGCTGCCGGAACACCCGATGATGGTCAGCCGCATCCCAGCAGGATAGGGCGGCCGGGCCGGGTGTGCTGGCTCAGGCCCAGAGCTGGCCTTCGAGCTTGGATTCGGCGTCGGCCAGGGTGCCGCCGTAGGCGCCGGTGGACAGGTACTTCCAGCCACCGTCGGCCACGATCATGGCGATGTCGGCCCGCTGGCCGGCGTCGGCGGCCTTGACCCCCAGGGCCCGGGCCGCGTGCAGGGCACAGCCCGCCGAGATGCCGGCGAAGATGCCCTCGGCGTTGAGCAGGTTCCGGGTGGCGGCCAGCGCGTCGGCCGACGACACCGAGAACCGGGTGGTCAGCACCGACTCGTCGTACAGCTCGGGCACGAAGCCCTCGTCCACGTTGCGCAGGCCGTAGACGAGCTCGCCGTAGCGGGGCTCGGCGGCCACGATCTTGATGTCGGGCACGTGCTCGCGCAGGAACCGGCCGGTACCCATCAGGGTGCCGGTGGTGCCCAGCCCGGCCACGAAGTGCGTGATCTCGGGCAGGTCGGCCAGTAGCTCGGGGCCGGTGGTCTCATAGTGGGCGCGGGCGTTGGCCTCGTTGCCGTACTGGTAGAGCATGACCCAGTCCGGGTGCTCGGCCGCGATCCGCTTGGCCACCCGGACCGCCTCGTTCGATCCGCCCGCGGCCGGCGAGTAGATGATCGTGGCCCCGTACATCTCCAGCAGCTGGCGCCGCTCGGCCGAGGTGTTCTCCGGCATGACCACGGTCAGCTGGTAGCCGCGCAGCTTGGCCACCATGGCCAGCGAGATGCCGGTGTTGCCCGAGGTCGGCTCCAGGATGACCGAACCCGGCTGGAGCAGGCCGTCCTTCTCGGCCTGTTCCACCATGTAGAACGCGGCCCGGTCCTTGACCGAGCCGGTCGGGTTGCGGTCCTCGAGCTTGGCCCACAGCCGGACGTCGGGCGCGGGCGACAGGTGGGGTAGGCCCACCAGTGGGGTCCGGCCCAGCGAGTCCAGCAGCGAGTCGTAACGCATGGTGGTGACGGCCGGTCAGGCCGCGCCTCCGGCCACCGCAGGCAGCACGGTGACGGTGTCGCCGTCCTTGAGCGGGGTCTCCAGGCCACCGAGGAAGCGCACGTCCTCGTCGTTCAGGTACACGTTGACGAAGCGGCGCAGCCCGCCGTCGGCGACCAGCCGGTCGCGCAGCCCGCTGTGCTTCGCGTCGATGTCCTCAATGAGCTCAGCGAGCGTGGAGCCTGCGCCTTCCACCTGCTTGGCACCGTCCGTGTAGGTGCGCAGGATGGTCGGGATACGGACCTCGATGGCCATCAAAACTCTCCATAGGATTCGGGTGGGCAGGCAGGCGCCTTCGTAGCGTCCAACCCGGCGGTCGCCGGGATCATTCCACGGCAGCGGCGGGCCGGCGGTCAAGCTCCGGCGAGCTCCACCGGCTCCTCGGTCACCACATCGTCGACGATGCGGAACGAGCGGAAGTCGGTGGTGTCCGGGGCCCGGGTCGAGACCAGCACGTAGTGGGCGTTGGGCTCGCTGGCGTAGGAGATGTCGGTCCGGGACGGGTAGGCCTCGGTGGCGGTGTGGGAGTGGTAGATGACCACGGGCTCCTCGTCCCGGTCATCCATCTCCTTCCACACCTGGAACTGCTCCATCGAGTCGAAGCGGTAGAAGGTCGGAGACCGCTCGGCGTTCATCATCGGGATGAACCGCCCGGGCCGGTCGCTCCCGGCCGGGCCGGCGATGACCCCGCAGGCCTCGTCGGGGTGGTCGGCGCGGGCGTGGGCGACGATCTTGTCGTGGAGCTCGCGGCGGATGGAGAGCATGAGGGCGAGCCTAGCTGAGGGCCTGGACCAGGCTTTCCTGGACGTCGCCGAGCCAGGCGTAGACCTCGAAGGCGGTGGCCCGGGGGTCGAGCGGGTCCAGCTGGCGCCACTCGTCCTCGAACTCCTCGGTCACGCCGAGGCGCACGCCGAGGGTGAGCCGGACGTCGTTCAGGGCCCGCAGCCAGGCCTGCGCCTGCTCCCAGGACAGCCGGACCGGGCCGCCGTCGGCGGGCAGGGTGTCCAGCACGGTGCGCGCGGTCTCCTGCTTGGAGGACCGCAGCGACTGCTCCGTGTAGCGGCGGAACTCGCCCGCGGCGTCCGGGTCGTCCCGGTAGGCGTCCGGCAGCAACCGGGCCAGGGCCGGGTCCAGCGGGGCCCGGGTCCGCGGGCTGAACCCCAGCATGGCGTCGAGCTCGGCGGCGCCGGGGAGGTCATTCTTGCTGTCGTCGGAGATGGTGTCCGGATGGCCGGGACCGGCGTCCCAGGACGGGGTGCGCTGCGGGTCCTGGTCCAGGCCGTCCTGGCCGGGCGGGTCGGTGCGGCCCTCGTCAGCCTCGTCGAGCAGCGACATGATCTGCTCGATCAGGCTGCGGAGCAGGGTCGCCTCGGGGGCGTCGAAGTTGGTCCGTACGCCGCCGCCCGAGCGGCGGAAAGCATCCATGTGGGTGTGAATTTCCTGGTCTGGGGTCCGGCTGAGGGCTAGGAGTCGGAGGAAACCGTGGCCCACAGGCCGTAGCCGTGCAGGATCTCGACGTTGTGCTCCATCGACTCACGGGCTCCGGAGGCCACGACCGCGCGGCCCTTGTGGTGCACGTCGAGCATGAGCTTCCTGGCCTTGGGCTTGGGGTATCCGAACACCGTCTGGAACACGTAGGTGACGTAGTCCATCAGGTTGATCGGGTCGTTCCACACGATCGTGATCCAGGGGTTGTCCGGTGAGGTTTGCTCGCCGGACTGCGGCAGCTCCACCTCAGAGGGTGCCACGCTCACTGGTGTCTACCTCCCAGTCCGTAGTCTTCCACTCGTGACGAATTCGGCGGACAGCAAATCTTCCCTACCCGATGGTGGGCCCAGTACCGCGCTGCTGACGGACCACTATGAGCTGACCATGCTCCAGGGGGCCCTGCACAGCGGCGCCGCGGGACGGCGCACAATTTTCGAGGTGTTCGCCCGGCATCTGCCGCACGGCCGACGTTATGGCGTCGTCGCAGGTACCGGGCGGCTGCTCGACGCGCTTGAGCGGTTCAGGTTTGACGCAGCTGATCTCGATTTCCTCCGGGCTTCCGACATCGTGGACGACGTCACGCTCCGGTACCTGGAATCATACCGTTTTACCGGAAACATCTGGGGCTACGCCGAAGGAGACTGCTACTTCCCCGGCTCCCCCATCATCGTGGTCGAGGGCACGTTCGCCGAAGCGGTCATCCTGGAGACCATCACGCTGTCGATTCTCAACCACGACTGCGCCATCGCCTCGGCCGCGTCCCGGATGGTGAACGCGGCCGGCGACCGGCCGCTGATCGAGATGGGCTCCCGGCGCACGCACGAGATGGCCGCGGTGGCCAGCGCCCGGGCCGCCTACCTGGCTGGGTTCGCCACCACGTCCAACCTGCAGGCCCACCGGCAGTACGGGGTACCGTCGGCCGGGACCAGCGCGCATGCGTTCACCCTGGTCCACGACAACGAGCGGCACGCGTTCGCGACCCAGCTGGAGACCCTCGGCCACGGGACCACGCTGTTGGTGGACACCTTTGACGTGCCGCGCGCGGTTCGCGCGGCGGTCGACCTGGCTGGCCCGGATCTGGGCTCGGTCCGTATCGACAGCGGGGACCTGCCGGTGGTGGCCCACCAGGTCCGGGCGCTGCTGGATGAGCTGGGAGCCAAGCACACCCGCATCACGCTGACCGGCGACCTGGACGAGTACTCGATCGCGGCCCTGGCCACGGCGCCGGTGGACGGTTACGGCGTGGGCACGTCGGTGGTGATCGGCTCCGGGGCCCCGACCGCGTCCCTGGTCTACAAGCTGGTGGCCCGGTCCCTGGGCCCGGCCGGTTCCGCGGACGCGGCGTTGCGGCCGGTAGCCAAGCGCTCGGTGGGCAAGCCGGGGGTGGGGGGGCGCAAGTGGGCCCAGCGCCACCGGGACGAGCACGGGATCGCGCTGTCGGAGCAGATCCGGCTGTCCCCGCCGGACCCGGGCCCGGGCGACCGGCCGCTGCTGGTGCCGCTGGTCATGGGTGGGGAAATTGTGGGCCGGGAGCCGCTGGCGGTGGCGCGGGAACGGCACCGGCGGGCGCTGGACGAGCTGCCGCTGCAGGCGCGGCAGCTGTCGCGGGGTGATCCCGCCATCCCGACGATCTTCCAGAACGGGAGCTGAAGCGTGGCCGGGAACGGGTGCGAGGCCAGGGACTGAGCGGACCGGTCAGGCGGGCTTGCGCCACATCAGGGAGTAGCGCCACAGGAGGTGGCGGCGATAGTGGACGCCGGGGAGCAGGCGCAGGGCCCCGATCCGGACCTCGTCCCAGGTCATGGTGGGGTCCTTGATCGGGTGGCCGGGCGGGCGGGCCTCGCGGTGGGCGGCCCGCAGCGCGGCGTGGGTCAGGCCCAGGCCCAGGTTGAGCGGGGCGCCCATCAGGTCGGGGACGTAGTCGCGGGCGCTGGCGCTGCGGGCGATGCCGACGATGGCCAGGCGGCCGCCCGGCCGGAGCAGCCGGGTCATGGCCATCAGGGCGGCCTCGAAGTTCATGTGGTGGATCGCGGTGTTGGACGCGATGAAGTCGAAGCTGGCGTCCTCGAACGGGAAGGCCGGGAACTCGGCGTCGATGAAGGCCACGTTGCGCACGTCCTTGGCCCGTTCCCGGGCCCGCGCGATCATGGCGTGGTCGCGGTCGACACCGGTCACGTCCCGGCAGCGCTCGGCCAGCCGGCAGGCCAGCAGCCCGTCCCCGCACCCGACGTCGAGCGCGCTGCCGCAGCCCGGGGGAACCGCCCCCAGGATCAGCGGCTGGTAATAGACATTGTGGTTCCAGTAGTCGGCCATGGTTCCTTCCCCCACCGCGCCCCCGCCGCGGCCGGCGTCCGCCCCGGCCGCGCTTTCGGCACGATACCGTGATCGGGTGCGCGCACTCATCGTCGTGGACGTTCAGAACGATTTTTGCGAAGGGGGCTCGCTCGCCGTTCCGGGCGGCTCATTTGTGGCCCGGTCCATCAGCGGCTGGCTCGCCACCCACGCCGGACAGTACGGGCACATCGTGGCTACTCAGGATCATCACATCGACCCGGGCAGTCACTTTTCGGACCATCCGGACTTCGTGGACAGCTGGCCAGCCCACTGCGTGGTGGGGACCCCGGGCTCGGAGTTCCATCCTGATCTGGACCTGGGCCGGATAGAGGCGGTGTTCCGCAAGGGCGAGCACCGCGCCGCCTACAGCGGCTTCGAGGGGGTCGACGAGGCGGGCACCGGGCTGGCCCTGGCCGACTGGCTGCGCGAGCGGGGGGTCACCGAGGTCGACATCGCGGGGATCGCCACCGACCACTGTGTCCGGGCCACGGCCGGGGACGCGGCCCGGGGTGGGTTCGGCACCCGGGTGCTGCTCGGGCTGACCGCCGGGGTGGCCCCGGACACCACCGCCCGCGCCCTCACCGAGATGCGCGACGCGGGCGCCGAGCTGGACGGCACGCCGGTCCTCATCTCTTAGGGGGGACGGCCCTAGCGAGGCCGGGACGGCCTTAGTTGACGCAGGGGATGCCCTTTTCGGCGCCGACGGCGCCGCCCTGGGGACCGGATGTGGGGATGCCCGCGGCCGACGAGGACGTGGACGTGGGCGTCTGGGAGGTCGACCCGCCGGCCGGGATGCTGGGCAGGGTGGTGGTGGCCGCCCCGAGCTTGATCTCGATGTGCCCGGCTTCGATCGCGGCACTGGCGGTGGCGCTGGCCCCGAACGCCCCGGCCAGCTGGCTGGCGTTGGCGGCCTCGCCCGGTCCGTACCGGACCTGGGTCGCGGTCTGCGGCGTGGTGTTCTCGATCAGCCCCGCCTGGTAGCCGGCCCGGACCACGGCCGACGAGACCTGGCTGGCCAGGCCGCCGGTCTGGCCGCCGTTGAGCACGTCGACCACGGTCTTGGCGGCTGGGGTACCGGGAGCCGGGGCCCGGCTCGGCGAGGCCGGCGACGTGGCCTTCGGCTGGGGATAGAAGGCCGACTGCACGATGGTCTTGATCTTGGCCGGGTCGATCTGGTTGGCCGACTGCCCGGCGATGGTGGCGTAGCCCTCGATCGGCAGCGTATGGAACACCAGGTTGCCGCCGGTCAGGCTGGACATCTGGGACGAGAACTGAAGCAGGTCCCAGCCCGAGTCGGTGATCGCGTACTGCTTGGCCACCGACAGCAGCGACTGCAGCTTGGTCAGGTCGCCGAGCACGCCCTGGGATCGCAGCTGGGCCATGACCGAATCCAGGAACGCCTGCTGGCGGTGGGTGCGATCCAGGTCGCCGTTGGTCAGGCCGTGCCGCTGGCGGACGAAGGCCAGCGCCTGCGAGGCATCCAGGTGCTGGTACCCGGCCCGGAAATGGGCGCCGGAGTAGCTGTCCGAGACCGCGTGGTTGAGGCAGACCTGGACGCCGCCCAGCACCCGGGCCAGCTCGTAGAAGCCGTCCAGGTTGACCTCGGCGAAGTGGTCGATGTGGACCCCGGTGAGCTGCTCGACGGTGTCGACCGCGGCCTTCCGCCCGGCCTCGTTGCCCTGGAACGCCAGCTGGTTCTGGCTGATGTTCGGCTGCTGCTTCCTCAGCTGACCCTGCTTGTAGAACATGCTGACGCCGTAGGCCTGGTCGACCTTGCCGTGCTGCTGCGGGCCCACGGTGCCGCTGAACGTCACCCAGTCGTCACGCGGGATGGAGAAGCCGATGGCCTTCTTCCCGCCGGCCGGGATGTGGATCAGGATCAGGGTGTTGGTGTCGTTGCCGCCGATGCCGTTCTCCACGCCCCGGACGCTGCCCGCGTGCAGGGCCGCCAGGACGCTGGCCGGCAGCACGTTGCCGTTCCAGTCGCGGCGGCTCTCCAGCCCCATCAGCAGGATGTTCTGGGCCCCGATGGACGGGCCGCCGCTGATCGCGTGCGAGGCGCCGATGCTGCTGACGTCGCGGACCACGAAGTACGAGAAGCCGCTGGCGGCCAGAACCAGAGCGGAGAAGACGCAGGTCACTGCGTAAAATGCCATGTGCCTGGCCCTGCGGTGCGGCGCCCGCCGTAGCCCGCTAGCCACCAGCACCCCGGCGGGATGGCCGTCGATCCATGCCGCGAAGACTACCGGCGCGGCCATGTTGCTGATCCATAACGGCTAACATCGGGGATCAGATGAGCGAGCCCCGATGGCACGATGCGGATCCGCGCCCGCCGTATGGTGGCGTGCCCGGGCCAGAGATCCGTTCGGCCCGACCAACCCCGGAGCCGGCGCCCGGTGGCGGGCGGCCGGCATCTGGTGCCGGGCCAGCCTCCGGTGGCGAGTGGCCGACGTCGGGGGCCGGGCGGTTTCGCAACAGCGACCGGCCCGCGGCCTGGGAAGGGCCCGGCTGGTACCGCGACGACTCCGACCCGTTCGGTTCGGTGGAGATGACCACCGGCCCGCGCCCGGCCGATGATCCCGCCGATGACCTGATCGATGACCGTCGCCGGCCCGGACGGGACGACCGGGCCCGGGACCGCCGGCCGGATCGGCGGCGGCCCGACTCGGACACCTTCTCCTGGCGGTGGGGTGAGCTGTCCGGCGGGCGTGGCACGCTGATCGTGCTGGCCACGGCGGTGCTGGGCGCCATCGTCACCGTGGTGACCAAGCGCGACCCCGGCTCGGTGCTGGGCTGGCTCATCGTGGCCGGCACGGCGATCGCGGGGTTCGCGGTCCGGCCGCGCTCGGCCTATCTCCTGGTCCCGGTGCCGGCGCTGGCCTACGTGGTGTTCGGGCTGGCCGCCGGGTACATCCGGCACCAGAGCGATCCGTCCGGCGGCCTGGCCGTGAATGCGGCCCAGTGGATAGCCAACGGGTTCCTGACCATGGCCGCGGCCACCGTGCTGGCCGTGGTGATCGCGCTGGGGCGCCGGCTGCTGGATCGCAGGTCGGCGGCCTCGTCGTCGGGGGCGGGGCGGCCGCGTTCGGGTTCCGGGGCTGGGGCCAGGGCGGGGGCTGGCGGGCGGCGCAGGTCCGGGGAACGGCGGGACCAGGCCGACGGGGCCCGGAGCGTCTCCAGCGACTCAAGTGGCTTGATTGGCCAGAGTGACGAGGTGGGCTTCGGTGGCCAGGGTGGCCGGGCTGGTCGAGGTGACCGGGCTGCTCAGAGTGACCGGAGCGGTCAGAGTGACCGGGCGGGCTGGGGTGGCCGGAACGGCCGGGGTGACTCGAGTGACTGGCCGGGCCGAAGTGACCGCGGCGATCGGGGCGGCCGGGGCGGCCGGGACCGGGGCGAGGCGCCGGGCCGGCCGAAGCCCGCGTTCTACCCGAACCCGAACCCGGACTGGTCCGGAGACCGGGGCCAGGCCCGTGATCCCCGCGACCGGCGGCCGCCACCCGGGCCACCGTCGTTCGGCGCCTCCCGCGACTTAGCGTCCCGGTACGACTCAGCCTCCCGCGGCTGAGCCCTTGAGCCCTTGAGCCCGAGCCCCAGGTCCCGGAGGCTCAGCGGCGAGTGACAGCCCAGTGCCGGATCTTGTCGATGCGGGCCTTGATCTGGTCCGCGCTGGCCTGCGGCAGCGGCGGGCCGCCACAGGCCTTGCGCAGGTCGTTGTGGATGACCCCGTGCGGCTGGCCGGTGCGGTGGTTCCAGGCGCCGACCAGGCCGTTCAGTTCCTTGCGGAGCGCGGCCAGCGCCTCCCGGCTGACCGGCGCCGGGGCCGAGGCCGTCGCGTCCGCGCCGGCTGGCGCCCCGGGCGCGGCCACGGCGCTGGTGGGCCTGGCCGCCGAGCCACCCGGACCCGGCCCGAACCCCGCCACGCTGGCCCGCCCCACCGCTCCCCCACCCGCGGGGTTGATCGCGGGGTTGACCGCCTCGGGCGCGTCCAGGCCACCCTGGCCCCGGGACCGGGCCCGGAGCTGGTCGGACTGGCGCTGCCGGAGCAGGTGGGCCACCTGATCCGGCTCCAGCAGGCCGGGCAGGCCGAGGTAGTCCTCTTCCTCGGCTGACCCCGGCGCGGTGGCGGTACCGAACTCACCGCCGTCGTAGAGCACCCGGTCGAAGTGGGCCGAGGCCTTCAGCACCTCGATCGACGGGGCCAGCAGGTCGTCCGGGGTGTCGCGTTGGCGCTGGGCCTCGGCCAGCTCGTCTTCCTCGGGGTTCTCCGACGGCGGGTACAGCACGTGGTCCCGTTCGGCCTCGAGCTCGGCCGCGTAGGCCAGCAGGACCGGTACCGAAGGCAGGAACACCGAGGCGGTCTCGCCCCGGCGGCGGGCCCGCACGAACCGGCCGACGGCCTGGGCGAAGAACAGCGCGGTGCTGACGCTGGTGGCGTAGACCCCCACAGCCAGCCGGGGAATGTCGACGCCCTCGGACACCATCCGCACCGCGACCATCCAGCGGTCCTCGGACGCGGCGAA
>DASXJM010000094.1:0-2481 GCA_036497405.1 Streptosporangiaceae bacterium
GTACGGGGCGGGGCCCGAGTCGAAACCGGAATCCTGGTACGGGTCCACGCCCCAGCCGGAGCTGGATTGAGCGCCCGGGCCCGGCTGAGTCCCGGGGCCGGGCTGGCGGCCGTGCCGTCCGGGCCGGGCCGGGGGCTGCTCGTCGCCCGGGATGGTGCTCACGGTGTCGGGCGGCACGGTGAAGTCGGGCCGCGGGCCGTAGCGGGACGGCCAGCCGCTCTGCGGCGGGGCATCATCCTGGGACGCCGGCGGGCGCACGTGCCTGCGCGCACGGCCGGGCTCCGTGCGATCCTCCCCCTCGCTCATGGGCTCATCCTGCCCGGTCCGGACACTAGTTCACCGGGAGGATCGCCGGTAGCCCGCTCGTTGTCCAGGGCAGCCTGGAGCAGGACCGCGGCCGCGGCGGCGTCCACGATGCCGCGGCGGGCCTTGGAGTTCTTGCCGCTCTGGCGCAGGGCGGCATGCGCGGTGGTGGTGGTGAACCGCTCGTCGAACAGCCGCACCGGCACCGGGGCGATGCGGGCGGCCAGGTCGGCGGCCACCTGGCGGGCGGTCACGGCCGCCTGCCCCTGCCGCCCGGCCAGCGTGGTGGGCAGGCCCACGATGACCTCCAGCGCCTCTTCGGCGGCGGTCAGCGCGGCCAGCCGGTCCAGGTCGTCGCGGCCGTGCGCGATCACCTCGAACGGGCTGGCCAGCACCCCGTCCGGGTCACTGCGAGCCACGCCGACGCGGACCGAACCCACATCGACGGCCAGCCGTACCCCCCGCCTCACCGGAGCGGGCTCGGGGTGCACGTCACGGGGGGCAGGCCCGGACCAGGCGCAGGACACGCGGGACACCATGGCATCACGTTAACCTGCCAGCCTAGGCGCCGTCCCTCAAAGCATCCCGAACCGCCCCAAACGCGGCGCTGATGCGGCCGTCGCCGTCGCTGCCGAGGGGGGCGCCGCCGCCCTGGGCCACGTCGGGCTTGCCGCCGCCACCACCGCCGAGGGCCCGCGCGGCCACGCCGACCAGCGCCCCCGCGGCCAGCTTGTGGTCCCGGGCCGCGTCATTGGCGGCGACCACGACCACCGGCCGGTCCGACGGCACGCCCACGACCATCACCACGGCCGGGTGCTCCCCCGGCATCCGGCCCCGGATGTCCAGGGCCAGCTTGCGGAGGCTGTCGGCGTCGGTGCCGTCCGGGGCCCGGTGCGCGATCAGGGCGACCCCGCCCACGTCCTCGGGACGGGCGGCCAGGTCACCGGCCACCTCGAGCAGCTGAGCGGACCGTACCCGCTGCAGTTCCCGTTCGGCGTCCCGCAGCCGGGTGACCAGGGAGGAGACGCGCTCGGGCAGCTCCTCGCGGCGGGTCTTGAGCTGCTCACTGAGCTGACTGACCAGGACGTTCTCCCTGGCCAGGAAGCGGAAGGCGTCGATGCCGACCAGCGCCTCGACCCGCCGGACCCCGGAGCCGATCGAGGACTCGCTGAGCAGCTTGATCAGGCCGAGCTGGCCAGAGTGGGCCACGTGGGTACCACCGCACAGCTCGCGGGAGTAGTCCCCGACCTCGACCACGCGCACCTCGTTGCCGTACTTCTCCCCAAACAGGGCCAGCGCGCCCATGGAGCGCGCCTCGTCGATCGAGGTGTGGAAGGCCCGCACGTCCAAATCGTTGACCAGCACCTGGTTGACCTCGTCCTCGGTCTCGCTCAGGACCGAGCGGGGCACCGCCCCGGGCGAGGTGAAGTCGAACCGCAGCCGGCCGGGCGCGTTCTCCGAGCCGGCCTGCGCGGCCGCGTCGCCCAGCGCGCCGCGCAGCGCCCGGTGCACCAGGTGGGTCGCGGTGTGCGAACGGGAGATGGCCCGGCGGCGTTCCACGTCGATCTCGGCGAACGCGGGTGCGCCCACGGTGACCTCACCGAAGCTCACCTTGCCCCGGTGCACGATCAGCCCGGGCAGCGGGACCTGGACGTCGAACACCTCGACCTGGCTGTCCGGGCTGCCCCCGGACCCGGCGATCCGGATGATGCCGCCGTCGGGCAGCTGGCCGCCGCTCTCGGCGTAGAACGGGGTGCGGTCCAGCACCACCGAAACCGCCGCACCCTCCCGGGCCGACGGCACCGGTAGGTCGTCGACCAGCAGGCCGACCACGGTCGCCTCGCCGTTGAACTGGTCGTAGCCGGTGAACTCGCTGGCGCCCGCGCGCTCGCGCAGGTCGGCCAGCACCGAGATGTCGGCGTTGCCGGTCTTCTTCTGCGCGGCGTCGGCCTTGGCCCGGTCACGCTGGGCCCCCATCAGGCGCCGGAAGCCCTCCTCGTCGACCGACAGGCCCTGCTCCTCGGCCATCTCCAGGGTCAGCTCGATCGGGAACCCGTAGGTGTCGTGCAGCTGGAACGCCTGGTCCCCGGACAGCTGGCTGGACTTCTTGCGCCGGGTCTCCTCGGTCGCCGCGTCGAAGATCGCGGTGCCGGTGCGCAGCGTGCCCAGGAACGCCGC
>DASXJM010000095.1:0-3433 GCA_036497405.1 Streptosporangiaceae bacterium
CGGTGATGTCCGCGTCCGGGGCCGCGACCTTCAGGCCGCGAAGAAAGCGCGCAGCGCCCACGCCCCCGGCCAGCACGGTGATCCGCATACCTGCAGTCTCCCAGGCCCACCCCGATGCCAGGACCGCACCCCGCGCTCCAGTCACCCCGCATCCCAAGGCCCCAGACCTGCCCCCTCCCGGGGCCACCCTTCGCCCGGGTCACCCTCCCTACCGGGGCCACCCTTCGCCCGGGTCACCCTCCCTGCCGGGCCAGCCTCTGCCCGGGCCACCCTCTCTGCCGGGCCACCCACCCCCGGGCCCGCCCCGGGCCGCGCCACCCAACTCCCACCCTGGGCGCACAGAAAAACACGCCGAACCCCGCAACCCAACCCCCGACCCCCCGAAGTTCTCGCCGCGTGTAGTAATCCCGATGCTGTCTGCTAACGGCCTGGCAACGGACTGGCGGCAATCTTCGGGAACTTATCGGTCACGGCAGAACATTAGTGCGGCCAATATCACCTAGCGGGCTTGACTCAACGCAAGACACGCGGGTGTAATTTCACTGTTGTAAGTACCGCGTCCCTTGGGGAGGGGCGTGATCCCGGGGGCCCCCACCAGGGGTAGGAGGTGCGCGTGTCTGAGGTCATCGTTCAACTAGAGGCCGTTCCACTAGAGATCGTTCCGTTGGAGCTTGAGCACGATGGGGAGTGCTCAGACGACGCCGAGGAGCTTGGCTGGCAAGACCGGGCCTTGTGTGCCCAGACCGATCCCGAGGCGTTCTTCCCGGAGAAGGGCGGCTCGACACGGGAGGCCAAGAAGGTCTGCCGCAGCTGCGAGGTCCGGTCCGAGTGCCTGGAGTTCGCGCTGGAGAACGACGAGCGGTTTGGCATCTGGGGCGGTATGTCGGAGCGAGAGCGTCGGCGCCTGAAGCGAGAAGGCATAGAAGCAGAAGCGGTGTGAGCCTGCTCCGCCGGTGCCGGGTCATGAAGCCTGGGCCGACGGGGCGGCGACGCCGTTCGCGGGCTGGCCCGCCCCTGGGCGGCCCCATTCCTGACAACGCTGTTCAGTCGCCGCTGGCGTAGCCGGGGTCGATGGTGTCCGGGTCCAGGCCCAGCAGCTCGGCGACCTCTTCCACCACCACGTCGAAGATCAGCTCGCTCAGCTCGTCTTCGTCTTCGGCCCGCGCCAGTAGCGGGCGCCGGTAGACCACGATCCGCGGTGAGCGGGCCCCGGCCTGCGCGTGCGGATCGTTCTCGCCGGGGTCGATCCGGGCCAGCGGAACCGGCACCAGGTCATCGCCGCGGATCTCTTCGTCGGGCACTTCCTGGACCGCGAACTCGATGCCGGACAGCTCGGACTCCCAGCGCGGCTCCAGCCGCGCCACCGCGTCCAGGACCAGGTCATCGAACTGCTGAGCGCGGCTGCGGTAGAGCGGGACGTCGGTCGGGACGAGCCGCCCCCGCAGGCCGCGGCCGTGCCGGTCCCGGCGCCGGACGCGGCGCCGCGGCGCCGAGGAACTTTTCTGTTCGGCCTGCACAGCTACTGAGCGTATCCCCGGCACCGGCCGACCGCGAAGACACGATCGTGAAGAGTGCCCCGGGTGGTGGCGTTACCGACCCCGGCCAGCTACCGTCGACGGGGTGCACCGGGTCCGCGTGCCCGGGTCGATCAGGTGAGTGAGGTGGGTCGGTGAGTTCGCGTTGCTGCTCGCGCACCGCATGCAAGCAACCCCCGGTCTACACGCTCACGTACGTCTATCGTGACTCCACCGCGGTGCTGGGCCCGCTGGCCGCCTACGTCGAACCACACTGCTACGACCTGTGCGCCAAGCACGCCGAGCGGCTCACCGTCCCCCGGGGCTGGGACGTGGTCCGGCTGCCCGGGGACCCGGTCCAGAGCAGCGTCGACGACCTCGAGGCCCTGGCCAACGCGGTCCGTGAGGTGTCCCAGCAGCAGCGCCAGCGCCCGCCCGGCACCGAGCCGGTCGGGCAGGGCGTGGAGGTCGGTCGGCGCAAGCACCTGCGAATGGTCCGCTCGGCCCCGCCCGAGGCCAAGCCGTCCACCGAGACCGCGGGCCGCCAGCCTACGACCTGACCCCCGGCCCACCCGGTAGGCTCGGGGCCCATGGCGGAGATCTTCAAGGCGTACGACATTCGCGGTGTCGTACCCGACGACCTGGACGAGGGTATGGCCGAGGCGGTCGGGGCCGCCTACGCCCGGCTGACCGGTGCTGGCCAGATCGTCACCGTGCACGATATGCGGACCTCGTCAGCCCCGCTGGCGGCGGCGTTCGCCCGCGGGGTCACCGGCCAGGGTGCCGACGTCATCGCGGCCGGCCTAGGCTCCACCGACATGCTCTACTACGCCAGCGGCGACCTCGGCGTCCCCGGCGCGATGATCACCGCCAGCCACAACCCGGCCCGCTACAACGGCATCAAGCTGTGCCGGGCCGGGGCCAAGCCGGTCGGCCAGGAGACCGGCCTGGCCGAGGTGCGGCAGCTGGTGGCCGACGGCGGGCCGGCCGGTGCCGGCACCCCCGGCCAGGTCGTGGCCCGGGACCTGCTCAGCGGCTACGCCGAGCACCTCAAGAAGCTGGTCGACGTGTCCGGCATCCGGCCGCTGAAGGTCGTGGTCGACGCGGGCAACGGCATGGCCGGGCACACCGTGCCGACCGTGTTCGAGGGCCTGCCCATCGACCTGGTCCCGATGTACTTCGAGCTGGACGGCACGTTCCCGAACCATGAGGCCAACCCGATCGACCCGGAGAACCTGCGTGACCTGCAGCGAAAGGTCACCGAGACCGGGGCCGACCTCGGGCTGGCCTTCGACGGCGACGCCGACCGCTGCTTCGTGGTCGACGAGCGGGGCGAGATCGTCTCCCCGTCGGTGCTGACCGCGCTGATCGCCGCCCGCGAGCTGGCCGGTGAGCCCGGCGCCACCGTCATCCACAACCTGATCACCTCCCGGGCCGTGCCCGAGATCATCATCGAGAACGGCGGGGTCCCGGTGCGGACCCGGGTCGGCCACTCGTTCATCAAGGCCGAGATGGCCCGCACCGGCGCGATCTTCGGTGGCGAGCATTCCGGCCACTTCTACTTCCGCGACTTCTGGTTCGCCGACAGCGGCATGCTGGCCGCGCTGCACGTGCTGGCCGCGCTCGGGCAGCAGGCCGGACCGCTGTCGCAGTTGCTAGCCCGCTACGCCCGGTACACCGCCAGCGGTGAGATCAACAGCGATGTGGCCGACCAGACCGGGATCACCGCCCAGGTGCGGATGGCCTACGCCACCCGGCCCGAGGTGACCAGCGACGAGCTGGACGGGCTGACCGTGCAGGCCCCCGACTGGTGGTTCAACCTCCGGCCGTCCAACACCGAGCCGCTGCTGCGGCTCAATGTCGAAGGGGCCGACCAGGCCACCATGGAATCACTGCGCGACGAGGTCCTGGCGATGGTC
>DASXJM010000096.1:0-1583 GCA_036497405.1 Streptosporangiaceae bacterium
GCTGGTCCAGGAGCTGTTCCTGGACCCGGTCCATCAGGCCCATCCACTGGATCACGGTCCGGCCCGCGCCGCGCAGGTCGACGGTCTGGCCGCCGGGCCGGGGCGCGGGCGCCCGCTCGACCACGGTCGGGTTGAAGCCCCACTTGCGTAGCCAGTACGCAAGAGCGGGACCGGCGATGCTTGCTCCTGAGATGAGGATGTCGTTGTTCTCCATGGCTAGGAGAGTACGATGTACGCGCGCACTATGGCAAGGTCATTTCCATGTAATGACGCTGATAAAAGCATCGTCCGTACTAGTGCACTAGTCCCATGATCTGGCCCCACAAGGGGTCCGGGGCGGCGCGGACGGCACCGGTACAGCTAGAGTGAGCCGGACCTGGTGCACTAGTGCGCGACCAGGCCGGACCGGAGGAGGACACGTGGACGAACCGCCCTACGCGCGGATCGCGGCCGAGCTTCGGGGCCAGATCGAGCGCGGCGAACTCCGGCCGGGCCAGCGCGTGCCCTCGACCCGGGAGATCACCGGGCGCTGGGGGGTGGCCATGGCCACCGCGACCAAGGTGCTGGCCGCGCTGCGGCAGGACGGGCTGGTGCACCCGGTGCCCGGGGTCGGCACGGTGGTCAGCGACCGGGCCACCGGGCCGGGCCGGGCCCCCGCGACGGCCCGGCCGGCCGCGGACCGGCCCGCGGTCCGGACCCCGATGGCGCCGGACCGGATCGTGGCCGCGGCCATCCGCGTGGCCGACGCCGAAGGCCTGGCCGCGTTGTCCATGCGCCGGGTCGCGGCCGAGATCGGTGCCGCCCCCATGTCCCTGTACCGCCACGTGGCCGACAAGGACGACCTGGTCGTGCAGATGATGAACACGGTGTTCGCCCGCACCGAGCTGCCGGACCCGCCGCCGGACGGCTGGCGGCCCCGGCTGGACCTGGCCGCCCACACCCTGTGGGCCATGTTCCGGGCCCACCCGTGGCTGGCCTCGGCGCTGTCGCTGACCCGGCCCCAGGTGATGCCGGACGCGCTGCCCTTCACCGAATGGCTGCTGACCGCGCTGGACGGTTACGGGCTCGAGCTGAGCACCATGTTCACCACCTACCTGATGCTGATCAACTACGTGCGTGGGACCGCGGTCAACCTGGAGGCCGAGGCCGAAGCCGAGGCGGCCACCGGGCTGAACAGCGAGGAGTGGCTGCAGTCGCAGGAGGCCGAGTTCTGGTCGTCGCTGCCGCCGGGCGACTACCCGCGGTTCCAGCAGCTGATCAGCGAGGAGTACGACTTCAGCCTGGACCAGATCTTCGAGTTCGGCCTGCGGCGCCTGCTCGATGGCCTCGCTGTCCTGATCAAGGAATAGTGATCACATGACCGAACCGATCTCCAGCCGGGTCCGGGTGCGGCGCCTCCCGGAGCTGGGCCGCTACGAGCGGGCCACGGTCGAGGCGGCCCTGGACCGCGGGCTGATGGCCCACGTCGCCTTCACCGACGGCGACCAGCCTTACGGCATCCCGATGCTCTACACCCGGGCCGGTCCGGTCGTCTACATCCACGGCTCGACCGGCAGCCGGGCCGTGCGCACGCTGGCCCGCGG
>DASXJM010000097.1:0-3577 GCA_036497405.1 Streptosporangiaceae bacterium
CGGCCCGAACGTCACCCCCTGCCCGACCAGGGTCACCACCACGACCACGAACGTGCAGAACAGCAGCAGGTCCCGGGCCGGGAACGGCTGCCCGCTGTCCACCGTCAGCGGCAAGGTGAAGATGGCGGCCAGGCTGATCACTCCCCGGGTGCCGGCCCAGCTGAGGATGGTGATCTCCTTCCCGGAGAGGGCTCGCCCGGAGCGGGCCCGGGTTCCGCTGCCGAGCCGGGTCCGCAATGCGCCCGGCAGGTGCTGGGTCGTGGTCAGCCAGAGCGGGCGCAGGAACAGCACGACGCCCACCGTCACCGACACCGCGATGGCCACCGTGGACGCCGGGTACGCCTTCAGGCCCCGCACCACCGGCCCGATCTGCTGGCCGATGAGCAGGAACACGAATCCTTCCAGCAGGAAGTCGGCCAGCCGCCACACCGCGCTGACCTGCAGCCGGCTGGCCCCCGAGGTGTAGCGGGGGGTGTCGTGGCCAACCATCAGGCCGGCCACCGCCACCGCCAGCACCCCGGACACGTGGGCTTCCTCGCCGAGCAGGTAGGCCGCGAACGGGGTGACCAGCGAGACGCAGTTGACCAGCACCGGGTCGTTGAGCAGCGAGCGCACCAGCCGGACCGCGACCCCGACGATGACCCCGGCCACCAGGCCGCCCGCGGCGGCCAGCACGAACCGGAGCACCGCGTCGCCCAGGGAGAACCCGCCGCTGGTGGCCGCGGTCACCGCCACCGTCAGCGTGGTCAGCGCGGTGGCGTCGTTGAGCAGGCCCTCGCCTTCGATGATGGTGATCAGCCGGGCGGGCAGCCCGACCCGGCCGCCCACGGCCAGCGCCGCCACCGGGTCGGTGGGGGAGACCGCCGCCCCCAGCGCGATCCCGGCCGCCAGCCCGGCCCCGGGCACGACCAGGCTCAGGCCCACCCCGACCAGCAGCGCGGTGACCAGCACCAGCCCGATGGACAGGCTGATCACCACGCGCAGGTTCTTGCGGATCCCCAGCAACGAGGCGTTCAGGGCCGCGCTGTAGATGAGTGGCGGGATGACCAGGGTCAGGATGACGTGCGGGTCGAGGGTCAGGTTCGGTCCCGGCAGCAGCGCGTAGACCAGCCCGGCCGCGGTCAGCAGCGCCGCCGCGGGCAGCCGGGTCCGATCGGCCAGCA
The DNA here is from genome assembly GCA_036497405.1 of Streptosporangiaceae bacterium. Taxonomy (GTDB): domain Bacteria; phylum Actinomycetota; class Actinomycetes; order Streptosporangiales; family Streptosporangiaceae; genus Bog-532. The sequence continues at coordinate 1,164 of DASXJM010000097.1, forward strand.
GCTGCAGCAAGCAGATGACCGCGACCGCGGCCAGTCCCAGCCCGAGCAGCTCCAGCATGGACCCTTGTTACCACGTGGAGCCCCCGGGACCTGGTGTGCTACCTGGGCGCGTACCCCACGGCGTCGTGCATCCGGGAGCGGCGGGTGCCGGAGGCGGGCCGGGCCGGTTCGCGCGGCTCGGCGTGGTCCTCGGGGTTCCAGGTGGCGCCGGTCACGATCTCTTCGGCCATCCCGTACAGCAGCGGCAGCGCCCCGGCCACCACGCCCCCGGTCTGGTTGATGTGCTCCACGTTGGGCTTGATCAGCTCGGCGTGGCCCACGATCGACCGGACGATCCCGGCGCACTCTTCCAGGTTGGCCGCGATCCGGTTCAGCAGCGAGCCGACCCAGAACAGGTACACGGCCAGCCCGGCGATCAGGACCACGATCTCCAGCACGGTCAGCACGACCAGCAGGGTCATGACTTCACCTTTCCCAGCACCCGGCCCAGGAACAGGTGGTGCTGCAGGCCCTCGGCGAGCACCGCCTCGACTCCGCCCGCCACCACCGGCAGCAGGGAGGTGGCCTCGGTGTTGGCGTCGGCGGTGGTCAGGGTCTGCTTGATCCCGGCCACCCGGCGGTCGATGATTGTGACCAGGTAGATCAGCGTGGTCAGCAGGGCCACCACGGCCAGGATCACGACCAGGCCGGCGATGAGCCCGATGGTCCAGGCCGTGTGCTGCCCCGAAGACAGGGCTACAGCATGCGTATGCGGTTCCACGTCAGCCTCCCAGCCGTTCGCGGCCGCGCTTGAGCCCGGCGATGATGTGCGTGGCGTGCTCGATCGTGGTGTTCAGGCCGGTCAGCGGGGCCGTGTTCCGGGCCGCGGCCGCCAGCTGGTCGTCGATCAGCGGGGCCGCCTTCCCGATTGACCGGGCCAGCAACAGGATCGGCACGACCAGGGCCACCACGACCAGCACGATCGCGATGCCGATCCCGTACCCGATCCACCATCCGGTGTAGCTCACTGGATGCTCCTTAGCTGTGTTTGCCCGCTCGTCGCCGGTCGCTCCGAGGCGACGCTCTCCTCGCTCATACGGTGTCGCAGAAGTCTCGGACGGGCTTGAGGCTCGCGTTGACCGAAGCCACCACGGCCGGGACCCCGCTGGTCTGCTCGGCCACCACGGTCACCCCGCCCAGGACCTGCCCGAGCGCGGCCCGGGTGGCCCGCAGGTGGAAGATGACCCGCAGCAGGCCCACCGCGGTGATCCCGACGATCAGCGCGGCGACGATGATGGTGAACCAGGCCACAGCCGGCATAGCGTGCTCCCCTCTAGCCCAGCAGTTTGCTGACGGGACCGGCGTAGCGCACCGCGCCACCCGCCACCGCCTTGATCGTGGTGTCGGTCGTGCCCAGCCCCTCGGGGACGCCGTCCAGCTCGCCGACCAGGGCCACCCCGCCGGCCAGAATTTCCTCGCTGGCGCCGCGGATCCGTTCCAGCGCGGCCAGCACCCGGTTGAGCAGGGCGATCACCACCGGCAGGATCACCACCAGCAGCACGATCGCGCCGATCCACCACAGGACCATGGCTGTCTCCTCAGCTCGGGTTGGTTTTCAGCTGGCACGGGGGGACTGGTAGGGCAGAAAGAAGCGCGCGTACACCCGGCGCAGCGCCATCCGGGCCGCCTGCAGGCCGATGGCCAGGCCGCTGGCCTTGGCGGGCTGGACCCCGTCCAGCGACTCGCCCCGGTCCAGCCGGGCCATGCCGTCCTGCAGGTTGGTCGCGAACTCGCGCATCAGCACCGCGGTCACGTCGGAGATCATGCCCCGGCCGTACTGGGCCGCCGCGCCCGAGATCTGCAGGTCCATGGCCACGCCGACCTTGGTCCCGGTCCGGGCCCGGCTCAGGCCGGCGGTGACCCCCATCGCGGCCTGGCCGCGGCCCCGCTCGTCGGCGCCGGCCGCGTTGACCACGATCTTCTTATTGGCCTCGTCGCGCTCGACGATGTCGGCGGTGCCCGCGAACTTGAGCCGGACCGGGCCCATCCGGATGCCGACCATGCCCTTGTAGTGGTCGTCACCGAGGTCGTCGGTCAGCTCGGTGCCGGGCAGGCAGGCGGCCACGTGCGGGATGTCGTCGAAGAACTGCCACACCTTCTCAATCGGCGCCGCGACCTCGAACTCGTTGGTGATCAGCATCGGCTCTCATCCTTGGCGTCCCGCGCGAATTCGTCATGACAGGCAGCGCAGCAGAAGTAGTAGGTCGCGCCGTCCCGCTCCAGCGGCCGCGACTCGGGCCCGGCCGTCACCGTCATCCCGCACACCGGATCCACCGCGTCCGACACCACAACAGGAGTCACAGGCGCCTCACCAGCCCCGGCCACCGCGAGCTTGCCCGCGGCCCGCAGCTGCACCAGCTCGGCCAGGATGGCGA
>DASXJM010000098.1:0-2217 GCA_036497405.1 Streptosporangiaceae bacterium
CCCAGCTTCAGTCCAGACGCCGGTGACCGGCCAGCCACTCCTCTTCCACCCCGGCCTGGTCCGGCTCGGCGCCGAAAGCCCGCAACTGCGGGCGCTCGCGCAGGCTGCGCTTGAGCTCGGCGAAGCCCGGGAAGGTGACCAGGCCGACCACGTGGTCCCACAGGCGGACCGCGTCGTCGGGGGCGGGCAGGCGGCTGATGACCGGGCCGAAGAAGGCCATGCCGTCCGGCGGCTGGAACTGGATGATCGGGGTCCCGACGTCCTTGCGGGTCAGGGTCAGCGCCTCGTCGGTCTCGGACCGGATCACGACGTCGAACGACTCGTCGTCGAGCGCGCCGGCCAGGTCGGCGGGCAGGCCGGCGTCGGCCAGGATCGGCGCGACGAACTCCCGGGTGCCGCGGTAGCCGCCGTCCGACCCCTGATGGGCCGGGTCCGGGGCCGAGTCGAAGATCCGGCCCCCGGCCGCCGCGTAGAACCGGCCCACCGCGTCCGGCCCGGACCGGGCCCGCGCCGCCGCGGCCACCCGCAGCAACCGCAGCCCGGCGGTGTGGCCCGCGATGTAGCCGGGCGGGAAGTGCGTCTCGTAGTCGATGTCGGCGTTGACCATCCGCAGGGAGATGAACCGCCAGTCCACGTCGTAGCCGCGCTGTCGCTGCACGACGCGCACCCACTTGCTGGTCATCCACGCGAACGGGCACACCGGGTCGAAGTAAAAACGGGCGTCTGCCTCAGCCATGCCCCAATTGTCCCGCGACCGCTGTCCCGCGACAACGTCAGCGGGGGTAGCCGGCCAGGGCTTCCAGGCGGAACACCCGCTCGCCGGTGGGCGGGTGCGTGCAGAACAGCCGGGCGAAGCCCTCGCCGCTGAACGGGTTCACGACCATCAGCGGGCTGGCCGAGGCCAATGGCCCGGTCGGGTAGAGCGGCCACTGCACCGTGCGGGCTTCGATGGTGCGCAGGGCGCGGGCCAGGGCCAGCGGGTCACCGGCCAGCGCGGCGCCGCGGGCGTCGGCCTGGTACTCGCGGGCGCGGCTGACCGCCAGCTGGAGCAGCAGCGCCGCCACCGGGCCCAGGATCAGGGTGGTGGCCCGCCCCACTCGGGAGACTTCGGCGGCCCCGTCCAGCTCGGAGTCGGGCTCGGTGGCGTCACCGAGGAAGCTCAGCCGGGCCCGGCCCGGCGGCAGGAACCAGGCCGGACTGGCCAGCGACGTGATCACCGCGGCCAGCCCGGCCGCCAGCGAGGTGGCGCTGGTGTCCCGATCCCGGACGTGGGCCAGTTCGTGCCCGATGACCGCGCGCAGCTCATCCGGGCTGAGCAGCTGGATCAGGCCTTCGGTGCAGCAGACGGTGGCCGTGCGGCGACTACGGCCGATGGTGAACGAGTTGGGCTGCAGGGCCGGGGACACGTGGACGCGCGGGACCGGCAGCCGCGCGGCCCGGCTGACCTCACGGACGACCCGGTACAGCTCGGGGTACTCGACCTCACCGACCGGCCGGGCCCGCATGGCGGCCAGGGCCATCCGGTCGGCCAGGAACAGAGCCGGAAATGACACCAGCCCGACCATGGCCGCCGCGACCACGGCCCCGGCCGGACCACCCAGGATCGCGCCGCCGGCCAGCGCGGCCCCGGCCGGGACCGAGACGGCGGCAACGGTCCGCAGCCAGTTCCGGTTCACGCTCGCTCAACGAACCGCCCCGCGCGCTCCGTTCCCGCCACCGGCCCCGGACTGGACGACGGCAAGGCCACGGCAAGGCCACGGACAACACTGTCCATATGCTGGACGACACGATGACGCGGGTGTCAGGGCGGAATAACCGCAGGCGGCGCGGGCCGCGTATGCTCGGTGCGGCCGGCACGACGGGGTATGCCCTGATGCCGCCGTCACGTGTGACCACAGAACCAGACGCAATGGTCTATTTCCAGCGTAAACTTACATCCCGTCCGTACTCACGCCCCCGGCTGTGGGGTGGCGCCTCGCAGAGCGCCCGGCCGCGGCGTGCGGAGGAGGTCCTCTCACTGTGACCAAACAGGTCCAGCAGCTCGATCGTGTCATCATCCGGTTCGCAGGGGACTCTGGCGACGGCATGCAACTTGCGGGTGACCGGTTCACCCAGGAAACGGCCGTCTTCGGTAACGACCTTTCCACGCTGCCGAACTTCCCGGCTGAGATCCGCGCCCCGGCCGGCACGCTGCCGGGAGTGTCGAGCTTCCAGGTC
>DASXJM010000099.1:0-5416 GCA_036497405.1 Streptosporangiaceae bacterium
GAGCCGGGCTCGGGGCCGCTGCCGGTGCTGCTCGACCCGTATGGCGGGCCGCACGCCCAGCGGGTGCTGGCCGGGCGCGGCGCCTTCCTGACCTCGCAGTGGTTCGCCGAACAGGGCTTCGCGGTGGTGATCGCGGACGGCCGGGGCACCCCAGGCCGCGGGCCCGCCTGGGACCGGGCCGTGTACCGGAACCTGGCCGACCCGGTGCTGGAAGACCAGGTGGACGCGCTGCACGCGGCGGCCGAGCAGTTCAGCGACCTGGACCTGTCGCACGTGGCCATCCGCGGCTGGTCGTTCGGCGGCTACCTGTCCGCACTGGCGGTGCTGCGCCGGCCGGACGTGTTCCACGCCGCCATCGTGGGTGCGCCAGTGACCGACCAGGCGCTGTATGACACGTGTTACACCGAGCGGTACCTGGGGCTGCCCCAGGACGAGCCCGAGGTGTACGCCAACTGCTCTCCGGTCAAGGACGTGGAACGACTACAGCACGATGCGGACAACGGGGCTGATCAGCGGACCCCGCGCCCGATGATGGTCATTCACGGCCTGGCCGACGACAACGTGGTGGTGGCGCACACGCTGCGGTTCTCCTCCGCGCTGCTGGCGGCCGGTTACCCGCACACGGTGCTGCCGCTGACCGGGGTCACCCACATGACGCCGCAGGAGGTCGTGGCCGAGAACCTGCTGCTGCTCCAGATCGATTTCCTGCAGGAAGCGCTGGGGCTTGCGGCGGCCGGGGGCACCGTTTAGCGGGCGGAGTGTAGCAAGAGTCACAGGCCAGAACAGGGCTCAGGGGCAGATATTCCACAGCGCCTGGAATAAATTTTTAACAAATCAAAAACCCGCGGGCGATGGGGCTTGGCCGGAGCGGGCGAGTCCGGGGGCGCCGGACTCACCCGCGGCGGGCGAACATATTCGACAGCGCAGTCACTGCGTAGGCAAGCGAGGACGTCGAGGATGACGCAAGTTTCGGAGCCACCCGCGAGAACGCGGGCGCGGATCGCGGAAAAGACCTTCCGCCAGGACCCCTGGTGGCGCCAGCCGGCCATCGTCGTCACCCTGCTGAGCCTGTGGGTCGCCTACGCGACGGTCCGGGTGTTCATGGGGCACTACTACTGGGTGCCGGCCTATCACTACCTGACCCCGTTCTACTCGCCCTGCATCAACGGCGAGTGCGTGCCGGGGTCGAGCAGCCTGGGCCACTGGTTCCCGGCCGTGCCGCCGATCATCCCCTACGCCGTGGTGTCCCTGCCGTTCGTGCTCGGGTTCCGGCTGACCTGCTACTACTACCGGCGGGCCTATTACCGCGCCTTCTGGCGCGCCCCGGCCGCGTGCGCGGTCCGCGAGCCGCACGAGAAGTACACCGGCGAGACCCGGTTCCCGCTGATCATGCAGAACCTGCACCGGTACTTCTTCTACGCCGCGATCCTGATCTCGATCCTCAACACCTGGGACGCGGTCGACGCCTTCCACGGCAAGGACGGCGGGGCCGGGTTTGGCCTGGGCACCCTGATCATCGTGGTCAACGTGGTCCTGCTCTGGGCCTACACGCTGTCCTGCCACTCGTGCCGGCACATCACCGGCGGGCGCCTGAAGAACTTCTCCAAGCACCCCGTCCGGTACCGGGCCTGGACCCAGATCTCCAAGCTCAATGCGAAGCACATGCAGCTCGCGTGGACGACGCTGGGCACTCTCATGCTGACCGACCTGTACATCATGCTCGTCGCCAGTGGTGCCATCAGCGACCTGCGATTCTTCAACTGAGGCGGCAATTGGCATGACCGACATCCAGCGTTTCTCCTACGACGTCGTAGTGATCGGCGCAGGCGGTTCCGGGCTCCGGGCCGCGATCGAGGCCCGCCTGCACGGCAAGAAGGTCGCGATCATCTCCAAGTCGCTGTTCGGCAAGGCCCACACGGTCATGGCCGAGGGCGGCGCGGCCGCGGCCATGGGCAACGTCAACTCACGTGACAACTGGCAGGTCCACTTCCGCGACACCATGCGCGGCGGCAAGTTCCTGAACAACTGGCGGATGGCCGAGCTGCACGCCAAGGAGGCCCCGGACCGCATCTGGGAGCTCGAGGCCTGGGGCGCGCTGTTCGACCGGACCAAGGACGGCAAGATCAGCCAGCGGAACTTCGGCGGGCACGAGTACCCGCGGCTGGCCCACGTCGGTGACCGCACCGGCTTGGAGCTGATCCGGACCATGCAGCAGAAGGTGGTGGCGGTCCAGCAGGAGGACGCGGCCGCCCTGGGCGACCCGGAAGCGATGATCAAGGTCTACGCCGAGACCACGATCACCCGGCTGATGAAGGACGCCGACGGCAAGATCGCGGGCGCGTTCGGCTACATCCGGGACACCGGGCAGCTGGTGTACTTCGAGACGCCGGCCGTGGTGCTGGCCACCGGCGGCATCGGCAAGACGTTCAAGGTCACCTCGAACTCCTGGGAGTACACCGGCGACGGGCACGCGCTGGCCCTGCTGGCCGGGGCCAACCTGCTCAACATGGAGTTCGTGCAGTTCCACCCGACCGGGATGGTCTGGCCGCCGTCGGTGCGCGGCATCCTGGTCACCGAGTCGGTCCGCGGCGACGGCGGCGTGCTGCGGAACTCCGAGGGCAAGCGGTTCATGTTCGACTACGTGCCGGACGTGTTCCGGGCCCAGTACGCGGAGACCGAGGAAGAGGCCGACCGCTGGTACACCGACGCGGACAACAACCGGCGCCCGCCGGAGCTGCTGCCCCGGGACGAGGTGGCCCGGTCGATCAACTCCGAGATCAAGGCGGGCCGGGGATCCCCCCACGGCGGGGTGTTCCTGGACGTGTCGACCCGGATGCCGGCCGCCGAGATCATGCGGCGACTGCCGTCCATGCACCACCAGTTCAAGGAACTGGCCGACGTGGACATCACCAAGGAGCCGATGGAGGTCGGCCCGACCTGCCACTACGTGATGGGCGGGGTCGAGGTCGAGCCGGACACCGCCGCCACCGCGGTCCCGGGCCTGTTCGCGGCCGGTGAGGTCGCGGGCGGCTTCCACGGGTCGAACCGGCTGGGCGGCAACTCCCTGTCCGACCTGCTGGTGTTCGGCCGCCGGGCCGGCCTGGGCGCGGTCGAGTACCTGGACGGGCTGTCCGGGGCGCCGGTCGCCGCCGAGGCGGACATCACCGCCGCGGCCGCCGAGGCGGCGGCACCGCTGGAGCGGTCCGGGGGCGAGAACCCGTACACGGTCCACTCCGAGCTGCAGCAGACCATGAACGACCTGGTCGGCCTGATCCGGCGCGAGGCCGAGATGACCACCGCGCTCAAGGAGCTGGAGAAGTACAAGGAGCGGGTGGCCCAGGTCAGCGCGGAGGGTGGCACCGGCTACAACCCGGGCTGGCACCTGGCCCTGGACCTGCGCAACATGCTGCTGGTGGCCGAGTGCGTGGCCATGGCCGCGCTGGAGCGCCAGGAGTCGCGCGGCGGGCACACCCGGGACGACTTCCCGGAGATGTCGCCCGAGTGGCGCAAGATCAACCTGATGCTCTCGATGCCGGGTGACCACATCCAGCTCTGGCGTCAGCCGGTCAAGTCGCTGCGGCCGGACCTGATCGAGCTGTTCGAGCGAAGCGAGCTGAAGAAGTACCTGACCGAGGAGGAGCTTCCAGCCGCCCCGGCTGCCGCCCCTGAGACGGCCGGACAAGAGGAGAAGCACTGACATGGCTGAGACGGGTTACAAGGCAAACCTGAAGGTCTGGCGGGGCGACGCGGGCGCCGGCGACCTGACCGACTATCAGGTCGAGGTGAACGAGGGCGAGGTCGTGCTGGACATCCTGCACCGGTTGCAGGCGACCCAGACCGGCGACCTGGCCATCCGCTGGAACTGCAAGGCCGGCAAGTGCGGCTCGTGCTCGATGGAGATCAACGGCCGGCCCCGGCTGGCCTGCATGACCCGGATGTCGATCTTCGAGCCCACCGAGACGCTGACCATCACGCCGCTGCGGACCTTTCCGGTCATCCGGGACCTGGTCACCGACGTGTCGTTCAACTACGCCAAGGCCCGGCAGGTCCCGTCCTTCTCGCCCGACCCGTCGATCAAGCCGGGCGAGTTCCGCATGCAGCAGGTCGACGTGCAGCGGTCGCAGGAGTTCCGTAAGTGCATCGAGTGCTACCTGTGCCAGAACACCTGCCACGTGGTGCGCGACCACCCCGAGAACGAGGCCCCGTTCGCCGGGCCCCGGTTCCTGATGCGGGTGGCGGAGCTGGAGATGCACCCGGCCGACGAAGCCGACCGCCGGGAGATCGCCCAGGACGACTTCGGCCTCGGCCTCTGCAACATCACCAAGTGCTGCACCGAGGTCTGCCCCGAGCACATCAAGATCACCGACAACGCGCTGATCCCGATGAAGGAGCGCGTGGTCGGCCGCAAGTACGACCCGCTGGTCTGGCTGGGCAGCAAGATCGGCCGCCGCCCGGCGCCGAAGGACACCCCCGAGGTGCCCAACACGGCGATGAAGTAGCCGCTCTTCGCGGCGGGAAGGGCCCGGTCACCTCGGCGGTGACCGGGCCCTTCCGACGACTGCCGAGCGGTTGCGCGGCCAGGCCGATAGGGGTTGCGGCGCGCGGGTAATGTGGTCCTGCCCTCGCCTCGCGGCCTCGGTGGGATGAGACGCGGCAGATGTGGCGGGACACCATCAATCCGAACGGCATCCGGGGCTGGCCTGTGCCGTGGCCAGCGCCCGTGGGAGCGAAAGGCAACCATGGTCGTCCACCACCTGACCTACGCCGAGGCGCTGGTCGTCGGCTTGTTCCAGGGCGTCACCGAGCTGTTCCCGGTGTCCAGCCTCGGCCACAGCGTGCTCATCCCAGCCCTGGTCGGCGGCAGCTGGGCCAAGGACCTGAGCGTGACCGCGCCGGACTCGCCGTACCTGGCCTTCATCGTCGGCATGCACGTGGCCACGGCGCTGGCGATGATCATCTACTTCTGGCGGGACTGGGTCCGCATCATCGGCGGCTTCTTCACCTCGATCCGGGACCGGCGGGTGGAAACCGTCGACCAGCGGCTGGCCTGGATGATCATCCTGGGCACGATCCCGGTCGGTATCGTCGGGGCGCTGCTCCAGCACGCGGTGCAGAAGACGTTCGCCAAGCCGGTCGTGGTGGCGGTGTTCCTGGCCATCAACGGGCTGATCCTGTTCGGCGGCGAGCGGCTGCGGCGCCGCCAGGCCGCCGCTGAACTGGCCCGGGGCCGGGCCGGCTACGCCGACTACGAGGACTACGCCGACGAAGCCGCGGTCCGCGAGGGCCAGGGCGCCCGCGGGGGCCGGGGTGGGGCCCCGGCCTACCGCGACCCGCGGCTGGACGAGACCCGGATCGACGGCCTCCGCTACGTCGATCCCGGGATCGACGAGACCCGGATCGACGGGCCGCGCTGGGA
>DASXJM010000100.1:0-22165 GCA_036497405.1 Streptosporangiaceae bacterium
CTGCTGGCCGGGGCCGTCCTCGTGGTGGCTGTACTCCACCGACAGGCCCATGCTCTCCAGCATCATGATCGACGTCTTGCGGAAGTCGTGGGCGACGCTGTGCGGGGTGTGGTCGAAGTAGCCGCCGTTGTCGATCGGCTCCGGCCGCTGACCCGGCTGTGGCTTGTCCTTGAGCAGAAAGAACTCGATCTCGGGGTGGGTGTAGAACGTGAACCCGAGATCCGAGGCCCGGCCCAGCGCCCGCTTCAGCACCCAGCGCGGGTCCGCGTAGGACGGCGACCCGTCGGGCATCAGGATGTCGCAGAACATCCGGCCCACTCCGGGCGCCTCGCCCCGCCAGGGCAGGAGCTGGAACGTCGACGGATCCGGCTTGGCGATCATGTCCGCCTCGTACACGCGGGCGAAACCCTCGATCGCTGATCCATCGAAGCCGATACCGTCCGCGAACGCGCCCTCCAGCTCGGCTGGAGCGACCGCGACGGACTTCAGGTAGCCGAGCACGTCGGTGAACCAGAGCCGGACAAACCGGATGTCCCGTTCCTCGAGCGTGCGCAGCACGAACTCTTGCTGCCTGTCCACGCCTCTCACCTTAGACGCACCCCGCCAATATCCCGGCCTCCCGATCGCGTCCTGCCAGTGTGCCGCGCGGTTGTTTCCGCAGAGTTACGTCGCGCTTGTCGCCAAGGACACAGTTCGGACCGGGCCACCGCTCGGTAATTTAAGTGTATAGACGCGAGGTATACACTCAGTGTACATTCCAGAATATGAGCGTTCCGCTGACCCTGCTGGGCTTGCTCGAACGAGAGCCGAGCCACGGCTATGACCTCAAGCGCGACTACGACACGTTCTTCGGCCGGGACAAGCCACTGCCGTACGGGCAGGTGTATTCGACCCTGGGCCGGCTGGCCCGGGACGGGAAGGTGCTGGCGGGCGGGACCGAACCGGGGGCCGGTCCGGACCGCAAGCGCTACGTGATCACCAACGCGGGCGCGACCGAGTTCGAGACCTGGCTGACCCAGCCGGCCGAGCCCGAGCCGCACCTGCAGACCCTGCTGTTCACCAAGGTCGTGCTGGCCCTGATGCTGGGCCGCCCGGCCGAGGAGTACCTGGACGCCCAGCGGGGCGCCCACCTGAACCGCATGCGCGAGCTGACCGAGGTCAAGCGGACCGGGGAGCTGGTCGACGCGCTGCTGGCCGACCACGGCCTGTTCCACCTGGAGGCCGACCTGCGCTGGATCGACATGACCGCGGCCCGTCTCGGCCCGCTGGGCGAGGCCGTCCGGGCCGGATCGGAGGGTGCGTGATGAACGCGATCGAAGGACGGGACCTGCACCGATCGTTCGGGGCGACGCCGGCCCTGCGCGGGGCCTCGGTGGCAGTGGCGGCGGGCGAGATGCTGGCCATCATGGGGCCGAGCGGCTCCGGGAAGTCGACCCTGCTGCACTGCCTGGCCGGCATCTTGATCCCGGACCGGGGCGAAGTGCGGTTCGGCGGGCAGCGGGTCGACACCATGAACGAGACCGGGCGGAGCACGCTGCGGCGGGAACGCTTCGGGTTCGTGTTCCAGTTCGGGCAGCTGGTGCCCGAACTGACCGCGGTCGAGAATGTGGCCCTGCCGCTGCTGCTGGACGGCCTGCACCGGAAGGCGGCGCTGACCCGGGCCCGGGCCTGGTTCGGCCGGCTCGGCCTGGACGGGCTGGAGAACCGGCGGTCCGGGGAGCTGTCCGGCGGTGAGGCCCAGCGGGTGGCGCTGGCCCGTGGCCTGGTCGCCGAGCCCGAGGTGCTGTTCGCCGACGAGCCGACCGGGTCGCTGGACTCGGTGACCGGCGAGCACGTGATGGAGCTGCTGACCGCCATCACCCGGGAACAGGGCACCACGGTCATCCTGGTCACCCACGAGCCGCGGGTGGCGGCCTACGCCGGCCGCGAGATCGTGGTCCGTGACGGCAAGGTCGGCTACCTGACGCCGGCCGCGGCCGACGCGGCTCCGGGGCAGGCCGCACCATGATCCGGCTCGGGCTGCGGCTGACCCTGGCGGGCGGGCGGGAGGCGGCGATCCGCCTGGTCATCACGGCCGCGGCCGTGGCTCTGGGGGTCATGCTGCTGCTGTCCGCGCTGGCCGGGATCAACGCGGTCAACGCGCAGAACGCCCGCTACGCCTGGATCAGCACGTCGGTCGAGTTCGTCCACCCGCACGCCTACGCGCGAGCGGAAGGCGGGGCCCCGGTTCACGCGGGGGCCCGCGACCCGCTGTGGTTCCAGCTGAGCTCGGGCTACGTCGACGGCCAGCTGTACGGGCGGGTGAACGTGGCCGCGACCGGGCCCGGCGCTCCGGTGCCGCCGGGCATCACCCGGGTGCCGGGGCCGGGCCAGTACTACGCCTCCCCCGCGCTGGCCCGGCTGATGCGCGACCACCCGGCCGACGAGCTGGCGGGCCGCTTCCCCGGTGCGCTGGCGGGCACGATCGGGCCGGCCGCGCTACCGTCCCCGAACTCGCTGGTGATCATCGTGGGTGACACCCCGGCCCAGCTCGCGCACGAGCCGGGGGCGACCAAGGTGACCAGCATCGAGTCCATCCCGCCCAGCGGCTGCGACGGCCCGGACTGCGTGGTCGGCGTGGGCATCGGCAGCAGCGGCATCGACCTGATCTTGTCCTGCGTGGCCGCGGGGCTGCTGTTCCCGGTGCTGATCTTCATCGGCGGCGCCAGCCGGCTGTCGGCGGCCCGCCGCGAGCAGCGGTTCGCGGCCATGCGCCTGGCCGGGGCGACACCGCGGCAGGTGTCGCTGATCACCATGATCGAATCGACCGTGGCCGCGGCGGTGGGCATGGCCGGCGGGTTCGGCCTGTTCTTCCTGCTCCGGCCGGCCATCGCCACGATCCCGTTCACCGGCGCGCCGTTCTTCACCACCGACCTGTCCCTGAACCTGGGCGACGTCGCCGCGGTGGTGCTGGGGGTGCCGGTGGCGGCGGCGGTGGCCGCGCTGATCGCGCTGCGCCGGGTCCAGATCTCCCCGCTCGGGGTGACCCGGCAGGTCACCCCGAAACCGCCCGGGCTCTGGCGGCTGATCCCGTTGCTGGCGGGCATCGCCGAGCTGGCCCTGTTCGTGGTCATCGGCCGGCCGGGCAGCACCGGCGGCCAGATCCGGGCCTTCCTGCCCGGGTTCGTGCTGCTGCTGGCCGGGCTGGTCATCGCCGGGCCGTGGCTGACCATGGCCGGGGCCCGGCTGATGGCCCGCCGGGCCCAGCGGCCGGGGACCCTGGTGGCGGCCCGGCGGCTGGCCGACAACCCGCGGGCCGGGTTCCGCGCGATCAGCGGCCTGATCGTGGCCCTGTTCGTGACCAGCGTGACCGTGGGCGTGATCACCACCATGGCCAGCTACCGCACCGGCCCCACGGCCACGCCGCAGGTCAGGAACACGGTGGTGGACAACTTCGAAAATCCCGTCAGCGGCAGCAACCAGGCCGTGGCGATGCCCGCCGCCATGCTGGCCCGGCTTCAGGCCACCGCAGGTGTGCACGGGGTGACGCTGGTGCACGCCAACCCGCTCGGGACCAGCTACACGATCAATGACCACCATCGCCGCTTCCTTTCACCGGGCGGGCTGGCCACCTGCGCCGAGCTGGCCCGCACCCCGGTGATGGGCCACTGCCAGGCCGGGGCCCGAGTGGTGACGGTTCCGCCCGAGGGCATCAATCCGTTCGGGTTCAGCCAGGACACCGAGGCCTGGGGAATGGCCGCGCTACCAGCGGCGCGGGTGAACCGGCTGCCGGTCACCGCCATCGTGGTGACCACGAACGGTGCGGGCGCCGACGACCGCGTGCAGACCGTACTGGCCGGCTTCCACCCGTCGCTGGGCACGGCGACCACGATCGCCGAAACCAACACCTACAACTCGGCCAATCAGGTGCTGCTCATGGAGGAGCAACTGGCCGACGTGATCATCCTGGCCAGCCTGCCCATCGCGGGCTGCGGCCTGGCCGCCAGCGTGGTGTCCGGGCTGACCGAGCGGAAGCGGCCGTTCAGCCTGCTCCGGCTGGCCGGGACCCCGCTCAGCGTGCTGCGCCGGGTGGTCACGCTGGAGAGCGCGCTGCCGCTGCTGGTGGTGGCGGTGGTGTCGATCGCGATCGGGTTCGCCGGGGCCGAGCTGTTCCTGCGGGCCCAGCTGGGGTACACGCTGCGGCCGCCCGGGGCCAGCTACTACGGCATCGTGCTGGCCGGGCTGGCCGCGGCCCTCGGCATCATCGCGGCCACGCTGCCGCTGCTGAAACGGATAACCGGGCCCGAGGTCGCGCGCAACGACTGAGGTTAGGGCCAGCCGGCGGCCGGGGCCGGCGCCGGGACAGCCAGGACCTGGCCCGCGGCGCCGGCCTGGCGGGTGGCGGACGGCCCGTTCCACTGGTTGGTGACGGCGAACAGCGTCCGGCCGTCCGGGCCCCCGAGCATGCAGGCGAAACAGCCCCGGTCGAACTCCACGACCTGGAGGATCTCCCCGCCCGGGGCGACCCGGACGCACCGGCGCTGGCCCACGTCGGCGTACCAGGCCGCACCCTCGGCATCGGTGCAGATGCCGTCCGGGTGGTCGCCGGGGGTCTCGGCCCAGGTAACCCGGCCGGACAGGGTGCCGTCGGCGGCGATGTCGAAGGCGGTGAGCTGGCTGGCGTAGGACTCGCCGACGATGAGCGTGGCGTTGTCCGGGGTGACGGCCATCCCGTTGGGGAAGGCCAGGCCGTCGGCCACGACCCGGGCCGTGCCGTCCGGCCTGACCAGGGCGACGAAACCGGGCTGGTAGGCGCCGCCCGGGAAGTCGAAGCCGATGTTGTTCAGGTAGATGTTGCCCCGGCCGTCGACCACGATCTCGTTCCACGGCCGTTCGGACAGGCCGCGCAGATCGGTGTCCGGGGCCAGCGATCCGTCCGGCCCCTCCCCCAGCAGGGCGCGATCGGCGGCCGAGATGACCACCAGCCGGCCATCGGCCCGCCAGTCGATGGAGAACGGGAACGAGGCCACGTGGCCGGTGACCTCGCGGCGGCCGTCCAGGTCCACGGCGACGATCTGCTGGGCGCCCCAGTCGGCGACCCAGAGGCGGCCGTCGTGCCAGCGGGGCGACTCCGGGAACACCAGGCCGGTCAGCACCGGCTTCGGATCGGGCATGTCGTCTCCCCTCAGCGGTCAGGGCGGGCCGCAGGCGGCCAGCCCGTCGACGCCGATGCCGGTGATGAGCAGGCGTTCCTTGGCGTTGGCCAGGAGCTGCGCGGTCCAGTCGGTGAACCCGCCGTCACCGATCTCGGCCAGGTGGCCGCCGGTATTGGCGTTGACCTTGAAGCACAGGTCACGGTAGTAGCCGCGGCCGCCCCGGCGCGTGTGATCGAGCACGATCACCGCGGCCGTGCCGCCGTCGTCTTCGGAGAGGTCGGAGGTGACCGCGGCCGCGATCCGCTCCCCCGCGTCCGACAGCGGGGTCAGGGCGATCTGAACGTAGCGGAGCCGGGCCGCGGCCAGGCTGGCCACCGCGAACCGCAGGTGCTCGGCCAGCGCGGCCCGCTCGAACCGCAGGCTGCCCGCGTCACGGCCCGCGGTGACCAGCCCGAACAGGCCGAAATGAGCCAGGTACCCGGGGCTGGGCTGCTGGGCCCGGACCACCCGCTGCAGGCCGCCCAGCCGGACCACGGCCTGGCGGTCACGGGACCGCCGCGCCGCGGCCTCCAGAGCCAGGGCGTTGGTCGGATCGGCCGCCACCTCGGTGGACCGGATCGTGGTCAGCACCTTGTCCTGGCTGACCGGGGCCAGCACCGAGTGCGTGCCCAGCGGCACCACCGGAGCCAGGGTCAGCATCTCGACGCCGGCCGGCAAACAGGCCA
Source organism: Streptosporangiaceae bacterium (assembly GCA_036497405.1). Lineage (GTDB taxonomy): Bacteria > Actinomycetota > Actinomycetes > Streptosporangiales > Streptosporangiaceae > Bog-532. The sequence goes on from DASXJM010000100.1 coordinate 5,861, forward strand.
GCAGGGCTTCTTCGGCCCGGCGCAGCTCCCGCCACGAAGTGTGACCGGGGATGGTGAAGCGGTCGCGCTCATACCGGCGCCGGACCGACGCCGCGGTCTGCTGGGCGGCCCGGACCCGGGCCACCTCCAGCATCACGCTGGTGAAGTCGCTGCCACTGAGCGCGGCCAGCCGCTGGACGGTGTCCATCCCGCCGATCGTGGGCAGCACCCGGTCCAGGACCGTGGCCGGGCGGCGCGCCCCTGCGTTCGTCATACCGTGAGCTTGCCTTTTTTGACGGCCTGGCCGCACTGGGTTTTTCGTCCTGGTTTCCGGCCGCGGTTTTACGGCGAGTAGCCGACGATCACGGAGGGCTTCTGTCATCATCCTGGCGTGAGCTTGCGTACCTGGATTCCACTCGGGGTGACGGTCACGGCCGCGGCCATGGTGCTGACGGGCTGCGGCAGCCCGGCCCACGTCACCCGTTCCACCACCGTCGACCGGCCGCCGTCGCCCACGGTGTCACCGCGGATCGCGGCCACCACCAAGGCCGGGTGCGAGGGCCGGCCGGACGCGTCCGGGGACATCCTGGTCCGCATCACCACGAACGGACAGCCGGCCGTCACCCAGCAGCTGGGCGGCGCCTGGACCTGGAACACCCGCACCCGCCGCTGCGACACGCCGGTCGAGGCCGTCATGTCCACCGCGTCCGGCAACGCCGGCAACTGCACCCAGGTCGCCTACGCCAGCAGCAACCCCGGCTACCAGCTCACGGCGGCCCCGGCCCCGCCGCTGAAGCAGGTCGTGGCCACCAAGGGCCCGGCCTGCTGAGCAGCCAGCTGGGCGGCCCGGGCCGTCTCGGCGATCAGGCTTCGACGGCGATGGCCGTGGCCACCAGGCCATGGTCGACCAGCCACCGGCCTTCGAAAAATTCAATGGGCGTGGCATCGAGCAGGATCCGGGCGGTGAACTGGTCGCCGGCCGGGCTGAACTCCAGGGACGCGTCGCTGAAGCCGAGCCACTGCCCGGTCAGCGGGAACCAGGCCTTGTAGACGGACTCCTTGGCGCTGAACAGCAGCCGGTCCCAGTGCACCGCCGGGCGGATCGCGGCCAGCCGGGCCAGCTGATCCTGCTCCTCCGGCCTGGCCACCACGTTCAGCACGCCGTCCGGGAGCGGGCCGTGCGGCTCGGCGTCCAAGCCGATGGTGACCACGTCCCGCCGGTGGGCCACCGCGCAGGCCCGGTAGCCCGCGCAGTGGGTGATGCTGCCCACCACCCCGGACGGCCACTGGGGGGCGCCCCGCTCGCCGCGCGGAATCGGCGCGGCCGGCAGGCCCAGCCGGGCCAGGGCGGCCCGGGCACAGGCCCGGCCGGTGGTGAACTCCCGGCGCCGGGTGTCCACGGCCCGGGCGACCGCCGCGGCTTCATCGGGGAACAGGCGGGCCGCGGGGTCGTCACCGAACGCCTCCTCGGCGGCCACGGCGGGCGGCAGGATCGCGCCGATCACGTGCTCAAGCATGTCACGGCGGCCCGGGGCCAGGGCCGGCCCGGTCATGGCTCGAGGATGACCTTGCCGACCACGGTGTGCGACTCGGCCAGTTCCATGGCCGCGGTCACCTCGGTCAGCGGCATCCGGGCCGCGACCTGCCCGGTCAGCACGCCGTCGCCGAGCAGGGCCAGCACCTGGCCCAGGTCGGACCGGAGCCGGGCCCAGAACCGGGCCGGGTTGGCGCGGTGGCCGCCCCAGACGTTGTAGAACGAGGCCCGGCGGCCGGTGGGCAGATAGTTCCACAGGGCCAGCTGGGTCAGCAGCGGGAGGAACAGCACCAGCATCGGGGTCCGGCTGTCGCGCTGGGCGGCGGTGCCGTAGCTGACCAGGGTCCCGCCGCGGGCCAGCAGCCGGTAGGAGCGGCGCGCGCTGTCCAGGCCCAGGTGGTCGAACACCGCGTCCACCCCGTCCGGGGCCAGCGCCCGGACCCGGCCGGTCAGGTCCGGGTCGTGGTAGTCGATCGGCTCGACGCCCAGGGCCCGCAGCTGGTCGTGGTGCTTCGGGCTGGCCGTGCCGATGACCCGGACACCGGCGTGCCGGGCCAGCTGGACCAGGGTGGTGCCCACCCCGCCGTTGGCCCCGTGCACCAGGATGGTCTGCCCGGCCTGGATGCGGGCGCTGCGGTGCAGCAGCTGCCAGGCGGTGATGCCGTTGACGACCAGGGTCTCGGCGTCGGCCGGGTCCACTCCGGCCGGGACTTCGACCAGCGTGACCGCGGGGATCACGGCGTAGCTGGCCCAGCCCCCGGTCTTGGTCAGCGCGGCCACCCGCTTACCGGTCCAGGCCCGGTCCACGTCCGGACCGGTCGCGGCGACCACCCCGATCAGGTCGTAGCCGGGCACGAACGGGAACTTGGGCTGGCCCGGGTAGCGGTTGCGGCGCATGCTCTGCTCGGCGAAGGACACCCCGGCCGCCTCGACCCGGACCAGGACCTGGCCGGCCCCGGGAGCGGCCAGGGGACGCTGCCGCATTTGCAGCCCGCTCGGCTCGACGACGCCGGGCAGGACGACTTCGGTCGCGGTCACGGTCTCGGCCTCGGTCTCGGCGGTCCGAACCGGCTTGACGCTCATGGTCATGACCCTCCTCAAAGATGAGTGAATGCTTTTTAAAGAGTGAATGCCTATAACTTAATGTTGGTGGGCTAGAGTGTCAACCATTCACTAAGTGATGGGTGGTAGCAGTTATGAGCGTTGATTCCGTGGCGGGGCGGCCCACCCGGCGCGAGCGGCAACGGCGGCAAACCCTGGCCGAGATCAAGACCCGGGCCGTGGACCAGGTGGCGGCGGGCGGGGCGGAGTCCGTCTCGCTGAACGCGATCGCCCGGGCCATGGGCATGTCCCCGGCCGCGCTGTACCGCTACTTCGCCAGCCGGGACGCGCTGCTGGCCGAGCTGGTGGCGGACGCGTACGGGTCGCTGGCCGACGCACTGACGGTGGCGGCTTCCGGGGGTGGCGGGGCTCACGGAGCGTTGGTGGCGGTGGCCCACGCCTACCGGGACTGGGCCCTGGCCAACCCCAACTCCTACCTGCTGATCTTCCAGACCCGGAGCGGGTCCGGGCTGGAGCTGGAGCCGGAGCGTGTGGTGGCGGCCGCCCAGCGCAGCATGGACGTGATCCTGAGCGCACTGGGCGGGGCCGCCGGGGCTGAGCTCGGTCCGGAGCTGGCCGCCCAGGTCGAGGCGTGGGGGCAGCGCTCGCAGGTCCCGGGCCTGGCCGCCGGGCAGCGGTACCTGGGCCTGCTGGCCTGGACCCGCCTGCACGGCCTGATCAGCCTGGAGCTGGGGCAGCACCTGACCGCCACCGGCGTCGACCCCGCGCTGCTCTACGAGGCCGAGGTGCAGTCGCTGCTCCGGACGGCCCGCTTGAGCTCAGGGCAGCCCGCTTGAGCTCCGGGCAGCCCGCCTAAGCTGGAACCGTGCCGAAGCTGCGGATTGCCATGGCCCAGGTCAACGCGACCGTGGGCGACCTCACCGGGAACGCCGACCTGATCGTCAACTGGACGCGGCGGGCGGGCGAGCAAGGCGCCCAGGTCGTGGTGTTCCCGGAGATGATGCTGACCGGATACCCGGTGGAAGACCTCGCGCTGCGGGCCTCGTTCGTGAACGCGTCCCGGGCCGCGGTCCGGGAGGTGGCCGAGCGGCTGGCCGCCGAGGGCCTGGGCGACATAGCGGTGGTCACCGGCTACCTGGACCGGCGTGAGGGCCTGGCCCCGCGGACCGGGCTGCCGGCCGGGGCGCCGCTGGACGCGGCCGCGCTGCTGTACGGCGGCCAGGTCGTGGTGACCACGGCCAAGCACCATCTGCCCAACTACGGGGTGTTCGACGAGTACCGGTACTTCGTGCCGGGCGATTCGCTGCCGGTGTTCCGGATGACCACCGACGGCGGTCTGGTCGACGTGGCCATCGCCATCTGCGAGGACCTGTGGCAGGACGGCGGCCCGGTAGCGGTGGCCCGTACCGCGCAGGCGTCGCTGCTGGTGGTGCCGAACGCATCCCCGTACGAGCGCGGCAAGGACGACCGGCGCGAGGCCCTGTGCGCCCGCTGCGCCGGGGTGGCCGGGGCCGCGCTGGCCTACGCCAACCTGGTCGGGGGCCAGGATGAGCTGGTCTTCGACGGCGGCTCGATCCTGGTCGACGCGGACGGGAACCTGCTGGCCCGGGGACCGCAGTTCGATGAGGCGCTGATCGTCACCGACCTGGACCTGCCCGCCGCCCCGGACGGGGGCCTGCGCCACGACGGCGAGCGGGTGGACGCGGGCGACGGCTCGGTGATCACGATCCGGCAGGTCGAGCTTGCGCCCGCGGCCAAGGTTGCGCCGCGAGCGGAGCTTCCGCCGATCGAGCACGAACCGCTGTGGCCGTCGCTGCCGGACGCCGAAGAGGTCTACCGCGCGCTGGTCCTCGGGGTGCGCGACTATGTGCGCAAGAACGGCTTCGACACGGTGATCCTGGGCCTGTCCGGTGGCATCGACTCGGCGCTGACCGCCACCATCGCGGCCGACGCGGTCGGGCCGGACAAGGTGTACACGGTGCTGATGCCGAGCCGGTATTCCTCGGACCACTCGATCACCGACGCCGAAGACCTGGTGCGCCGGCAGGGCCTGCACGCGGAGACGGTGCCGATCAAGCCGATGGTGGACAGCTTCGAGGCCGCGCTGAGCCCGGCCGGGTTCCCGGACAAGGGACTGCCCGCGGAGAACCTGCAGGCCCGGGTGCGCGGGGTGATCCTGATGGGGCTGTCCAACGCGGCCGGCCATCTGGTGCTGACCACCGGCAACAAGAGCGAGCTGGCCACCGGGTACTCCACGCTGTACGGCGACTCGGCCGGTGGCTACGGCCCGATCAAGGACGTGTTCAAGACCCTGGTCTGGGAGCTGGCCCGATGGCGCAATGGGCAGGCCGAGGCCGACGGTGGGACCCCGCCGATCCCGGAGAACTCGATCACCAAGCCGCCCAGCGCCGAATTGGCCCCGGGGCAGCAGGACACCGACTCACTGCCGGATTACGAGCTTCTGGACGCGTTGCTCGACGACTACGTCGAACAGGACCTTGGCTCGGGCGACCTGATCGCTCAGGGCTATGACCCGGACCTGGTCCAGCGCGTCATCCGCCTGGTCGACCTGGCCGAGTACAAGCGTCGCCAGTACCCGCCCGGTCCCAAGATCACGCAAAAGAACTTCGGCCGAGACCGGCGGCTGCCCATCACCAATAGCTGGCGCGAGCCCCCGCCCGGCCAGACCAAGGCCTAGCGGGCACAGCCCTGGGCCCTGGTCAGGCCAAGCGGGTATAAATCCGCTGGCGACGCGGCTGAAGCCGCGCCGCCAGCGGACATAGGTCTAACGGACGCACGATTTGTGCGTCAGGTGCTGCCGGTCAGGCCGGGCGGACGTTCTCCGCCTGCAGGCCCTTCTGGCCCTGGGTCGTCTCGAACTCGACCTTCTGGTTCTCATCCAGTGACCGGTAGCCGGAACTCGCGATTGCGGAGAAGTGGACGAACACGTCCGCCGATCCGTCATCGGGAGCGATGAAACCAAAGCCCTTGTCGGCGTTGAACCACTTCACAGTTCCGGTTGCCATCAGTTCTAATCCTTTTTCTGTATGCCTACGGCGCGACCTTGCCGCACCGACCGTGAGCGTATCCGGCTTGAGCCCTGAAAACCAACTAAGCCGAGCCACGACCTTGTTCAAGTCTAGTGTGACTGGTCTTGCCGTGGCGCCGCAGCAATTCGGTCAGGGCGGCGAGTTCGGCCGCCAAAGCGGCCCGTCCCGGGCGCGTTATGCTCACCCAGGTTTTGGGCCGGCGGCCCGCGTAACCCTTCTCCACCTGGATCATGCCGGCCTCTTCCAGCACGGTGAGGTGCTTGGACAAGTTGCCGGCGGTCAGGCCGAGCGCGTCGCGCAGGTAGCCGAACTCAGCCCGCTGCGCTTCGGCGGTGATGGTGAGGATGCCGAGCCGGTGCCGCTGGTGAACCCGTTCGTCGATGCCGCTGGTCGGATGCTGCTCGCGCGGCTCGGGCGGCTCGGGCTGCTCGGTCATCGGCTTCTCGCTCATGCCGCCGCCGGTTCCCGGCGCCGCTGCACCACGAACGCGCCTGCCCCCGTGGCCAGAAGCACGATCGCGGGCAGCAGCACGTTGGGCAGGGCGGTCAGTTCCAGGTCGCCGGGCCCGGGGTTCCAGCCCAGCCGGAACAGCAGGTTCTCGACGTTGTACAGACTGGCCAGCAAGGCGGCGCCGGAGTAGACGGCGGCGATGACGACCAGGGCGCGGCTGCGTTCGGCCCAGGCCAGGGCCCACAGGCCCGCGGCGATGATGATGAACGGGAACGTGCCCCGCACGACCAGATCACTCGGCCAGAGCACCTGCAGGTGCTGCAGCCAGCTCAGCCAGTGCGGGCTGCGCACCCGCGACAGCAGCGGGACGACCAGGGCCAGCGCGGTGAGCACGGCGACGGTGATGACGTAACCCCGGGCCGGGGTCTGCAGACCGACCCGGCGCGCGTTCCGGCGGTACCACAGCAGCGTCAGGAGCAGGCCGCCGAGCAGCGCGGCCAGCCAGTAGTAGCCCAGGTCGTGCTGGACAGCGGAGCCGGCGAATGCGCCGCCCAGAAACGGTAGCTGGGGTCCTGGCACGGCCGCCCCGGTGCCTGCGCCAGCAGGCCGGTTCAGCTGAAGGTAGAAGGGCACCGAGGCGCAGGTGAGCACGCCGAACAGGACGAGCGGAAACCAGTACGCGTGCCGCGCGGCCCTGGCCCGCCGGCGCAGGACCCGCATTTCTCCGAGCAGGTCAGCCTGGCCGCCAGCATCGTCATTCGGTGACATGACCAATAGGTTGGCATAAGAAACCTATTGGCACAAGAGTGACCGGACCAGTGGTGGACCGGCCATGCTCCGGTGGGGTGACGGCCGGCATAGCCTGGCGGGGTGAGTGCACCCGCGCGGCAGCAGCCGCAGTGGCCCGATCGTGATCAGGTCGAGGCGGTGACCCGCGGCCTGGCCGGGCGGCCGCCGCTGGTCCTGGCGGCCGAGTGTGATCAGCTGACCGAGCGGCTGGCCGCGGTGGCGCGCGGCGAGGCCTTCCTGCTGCAGGGGGGTGACTGCGCGGAGACGTTCGCGGGCACGACCGCCCGCAGCGTCCAGGGCAAGTTCCAGACTCTGCTGCAGATGGCGGTGGTGCTGACCTACGCGGCCAGCGTGCCGGTGGTCAAGGTGGGCCGGATGGCGGGCCAGTTCGGCAAGCCGCGGTCCGCCGCTACCGAGGTCCGGGACGGCGTGGAGCTTCCGGTCTACCGGGGCGATGCGGTCAACGGCCTCGACTTCACCCCCGCGTCGAGGACGCCTGATCCCGGGCGGCTGCTCGAGGCTTACCACTGCGCGTCGGCCACCTTGAACCTGTGCCGGTCACTGGCCGGCGGCGGCTACGCCGACCTGCGCCAGGTCCACGCCTGGAACCAGGATTTCGTGGCCACCAGCCCGTCCGGGCAGCGCTATGAGCAACTGGCCGACGAGATCGACCGGGCCATCGCGTTCATGCGCGCCTGCGGGGCTGATCCGCGGGAGTTCCAGGCGGTGGAGTTCTACGCCAGCCACGAGGCCTTGCTGCTGGACTACGAGCGGGCGCTGACCCGCACCGACGCCCGCAGCGGGCGCCGGTATGACCTGTCGGCCCACCTGCTGTGGATCGGGGAGCGCACCCGCGATCCGGGCGGCGCCCACGTCGAGTTCGCCCGTCAGATCCGCAACCCGGTCGCGGTCAAGATCGGCCCCGATGCCTCCGCACAGGAGGTGCTCGAGCTGATCGACGCCCTCAACCCGGACCAGGAGCCGGGACGGCTGACCCTGACCACCCGGATGGGCTCCGGCCGGATCCGCCAGGCGCTGCCGCCGCTGGTGGAGAAGGTAGCGGCCAGCGGGGCGGCGGTGGTCTGGGTGTGTGACCCGATGCACGGCAACACCGTGGAAGCGGCCAGCGGCCGCAAGACCAGGAACTTCGACAACGTGCTGGACGAGGTGGCCGGGTTCTTCGAGGTGCACCGCGCGCTGGGCACCCATCCGGGCGGCATCCACATCGAATTCACCGGTGACGACGTCACCGAGTGCATCGGCGGCGGGCACCACCTCGGCGAGAGCGACCTGGGCAGCCGCTACGAGACCGCGTGCGACCCGCGCCTCAACCGCAGCCAGTCGCTGGATCTGGCCTTCCGGGTCGCCGACCTGTACCGGCGGGGCCAGGTCAGCGCGTAGCCCGGCCGGGGTTCAGCGGGGGGTGAGACCGGTCAGGAGGCTGTCGACGACGCGGGTGGCGAACTCAGCGTCGTGGGGGACGATCTCGCAGCGGCCGCGGGACATGGCCGCGCCGGTCATGGTGAGCAGGACGATCTCGACGTCAATGTCCGCGCGGAGCTGCCCGGTGGCGATGCCGCGCCGGAGCACGGCGCGGATGGTCTCGCGCCGCGGTTCGACCACGGTCTCGGCGTAGCGGGCCATCAGCTTGGGGTACTTGGCGCCCTCGCCCAGCAGCAGGGTGTACTGCCGCTGGCGGGCCGGGTCCACGCCGTCCCGGGCCATCACGGTGACCATGGCGATCAGGTCGTCGCGGATCGACCCGGTGTCCGGGTCCGGCAGCGGGCTCTTGAGCGAGCCGAGCGCGGCCAGCAGCAGATCTTCCTTGTTCTTCCAGCGGCGGTAGACCGTCGCCTTGCCCACACCGGCCCGGGCCGCGACCGCTTCCACGCACAGGCCGTCCGGGCCCTTCTCGGCGAACAGCTCGAGCGCGGCCTGGATGATGGCCTGCTCGGCCTTTTCGCTGCGGGGGCGCCCAGGCTTGCGCGTGGGGGCCGCGGAGGCGGGCCCGCGGTCCGGGCCCACCTCCTGATCCTCAGCCGTGAGGTTCTGGTCCTCGGCGGTGAGGTTGATGACGGCGGAAGTCATAACCGCATTATCACTCTCCGCTCGCCGACCTGGCCGAGAGGTTCTCCTGCCAGACGTCGAGCGCTGCGATCGGATCGATGCCGCGGGGGTCGGTGGCCGCGTCGAGCGCTGTCTCCAGGCCCACCGGGGGTGCGACCTCTATGGCCGCGCGGACGGGGGCGGCCTCGGCGGCCACAGCCACCGGGGTGCCCTCGGTGACGACCTCGACCGGCTCCGGAGCCGTCGGACGGCCCAGACCCGGCATCCAGCGGAGCACCACGATCGCACCCGCCAGCGAGATCGCCGCGGCCACGATGGTGGTCACGTGCATGGCGCTGACGAAGGCGTTGTTGGCCGGGCCGAGCAGGAAGTCCCCGGCCGAGCCGAGCCGGGCGGCCACGGCCTGCGTACCCTCGATCGACCCGCCGGCCGCGCCCCGCGCGGTGGCCGGAAGGTGCGCCAGCGTCGGGTTCAGCGCGCTGTGGTAGGCGTTGGCCAGGATCGAGCCCAGCACGGCGGTGCCGAGGGCCACCCCGACCTGCCGGGCGGTGTTGGTGAGCGCGGAACCGGCGCCGGCCCGCTCCCGGGGCAGGACGTCCATGACCGCCGAGGTAGCGGCGGGCATGGCCACGCCGATGCCCGCGCCCTGGATGAAGAACAGCAGGCCCAGCAGCCAGACCGGGGACGCCGTGCCCAGCAGCACGTAACCGGCCAGGGCCACCGACATGACCAGCATGCCGCCGGTCCCGACGGCCTTGGCCCCGTACCGGCGCACCAGCGGCGCGCTGCGCGGTGAGGCCAGCAGCTGGCCGATGGCGAACGGGACGGTCAGCAGGCCCGCGCCGACCGGGCTGTAACCGAGCACGTCCTGGGTGTAGAAGCTGGTGAAGAAGTACACCCCGCCCATGCCGAAGAACACCAGGCCGAGCGCGCCCACCGAGGCGGAGAGCCGCCGGTCGCGGAACAGCCGGACATCGAGGGCCGGGTGCTTGCTGCGGGACTCGTACCAGGCGAACAGGCCGAGCACGGCCAGGCCGCCGAACAGCGGGCCGAGCACCGGCAGGCCGGTCCAGGAGCCGGTGTCGCCACCCTGCACGATTCCGTACACCACGAGCACCAGGCCCGCGATGGACAGCAGCACGCCCAGGTAGTCGATGCCGGAGTGCTCCGGGTTGCGCGACTCGGGGACCAGCATGGCCACCAGGGCCGCGCCGATGATGGTGACCGGCACGTTGACCAGGAACACCGAGCCCCACCAGAAGTGGGACAGCAGGAGGCCGCCGAGCACGGGGCCGGTGGCCACGCCGATACCGACGGCGGAGGCCCAGATCCCGATGGCCTTCGGCCGCTCCTGCGGCTCGAAGACGTTGGAGATGATGGACAGCGTCTGCGGCATGACCGCGGCGCCGCCCAGACCCATGGCCGCGCGGGCGAAGATCAGCTGATCGGGCGACTGGGAGAAGGCCGACAGCACGGACCCGATGCCGAACAGCACCAGGCCGATCATGAGCATGCGCTTGCGGCCGATCCGGTCGCCGATGACCCCGAAGGTGAACAGCAGGCCGGCGAAGACCAGGGTGTAGGAGTTGATCGCCCACTCGAGCTGGCTCTGGCTGGCTCCCAGGCCCGCGTGCGGCTCGGCGATCGTCTTCAACGCAACGTTGAGGATGGTGTTGTCGAGCACGATGGCGAGAAGGCTGATGATGAGAACGCTGAGAATGCCCCAGCGCCGACGGGAAATCGTCTGTGCGTCCATGGTGCCTTTCGCGAAGCGACTTACGGATTGATCCCGCCGGAGCGGGAAGATGGCGCGCGGCACGGTGGTTGCCCCGGATGGGCGGCTGCGCCCCCGCGGCCACCGCACGCGCTATCGATACGGAACAGGACCGTATCGGAATACATTCCCCGCGGTCACCTGATTTTTTCCGTGGGCTTCGCGTCACTGACTGTGAGCAGAGGGCACCGGGTCATGGGGCTGGACGCGTGCGTACCACCCTGAGGCCCCCGCGCTCAGGGTGGTACGCGATTGCTGGCCGGCTCCCCTGGGCCGGCCGCATTACTTGGTGGTGGTGTCGTGGTAGGACGGACGCCGTGAGCGGCGGGCGAAGGCCAGCACGATCAGGGCGATGACCGCGATCCACAGCCAGCCGCCGAAGGCCCAGGCAGCGGCGTGGCCGGCCACGCTGAGAGCGATGACCGCGACCACGATCATCAGGACCGGGCGGGCCAGGCGGCGCTGCGGCACCGACCCGGAAGCGCGGCTGGTGAGGCCGGCTCCGCCGCCGGGCGGGAGGCCCGCGCCACCAGAAGCCTGGGTCGAGGGCAGGTCGGTGAGCAGGCCGTCCAGGTCACGGTAGGTCTTGGCGTTCATGGCCTGGCTGAGCCGCTCGTCGAACTCGGCCTGGTCCAGGTGGCCGTCACCGAAGGCCGTGCTGAGCTGGTCGGCCACGGCCTGGCGCTCGGCGTCGGAGACGCGGAGGTCGGCGGGGGCCGGGCCCTGGCCCACTAGCCAGGCCGGGGTGCGGAAGTCTGACATGTGATACTCCCCGTGGAGGTCGCTGGTTCAGCGAGATTGGATTGAGTCGATGAAGTCGGCGGCGACGGACTGGCGGGCGCCCTCGTCCGGGATGAGCAGCCAGCCGGCCAGGTAGAGCGGGACGCCGGGACCGGCCACGGCCAGCACGGCCAGGGCGATCCGGACGATGGTCGGGTCGACCCCGAGGTAGTGGGCGGCACCGGCCGCGACCCCGGCCAGCATCCGGCCGCGGACGGGGCGGACGATGGGCGGGCGGCTGGGGTAGGACGGTCCCTGCGGGCCCGTGGTCTGGCTGGCGGTCTGGTCGGTGCTGTCCTGCGGCTGAGTCTGTGTCGTTTCCATGGCTCCACTCTGCGGCCCGCGGGGGCTCGCGCACATCGGGGAGAGCCGCCACCCGTACCCCCATATCCGGGCCACGGGAATGGGGGTGCATCCCTATGGCCGGTCCCCCAGGGATCGGGAGACAATGATCAGGTGGAGCCACCTCTCGTCGGGATCACGGAGCCGGATGACGGCCGCCGGCCGGGTCGCGTGCGCGGCCGCCAGCGGCACCAGCATCTGCGGCACCGCCTGATGCGGCACGCGCCCAGGTTCGAGGGGCCGATCCAGCGCAGCCGGGAGGACCGCATCGTCGGCGGGGTGTCGGGCGCGCTGGCGGCCCGGTTCGGCCGCGATCCCATGCTGATCCGGCTGGGGTTCGTGCTGGCCGGGCTGCTGACCTTCGGCGTGCCGATCTACCTGATCGCCTGGGCCATCCTGCCCCTGGCCGGTGAGGACACCACGATCATCAGCCGGGCCCGGACCGACAGGACCGGCATCGCCCAGGCCATCGCGCTGGGCTCGGTGCTGATCGTCTTGTACTTCGTGTTCAACGCCCTGGGGGCCGACTGGCTGAGCAGCGTGGCCTGGTCGGTGATCTTCGGCGCGGTCGGGATGGTGCTGATCTGGCGGAACTCCTCCCCCGAGGAGCAGGAAATCATCCGCCAGGAGGCCGAGCCGCTGCTGTCCCTGACCTCTCGCAACCGGCGCAAGGCCGCGCTGATCAGGTTCGCGATCGGCGCCGTGCTCCTCATCGCCGGAATGTCCATCCTGTTCACCGGGCACGTCGGGCTGGCCGCGCTGCGGCCGCTGGGCGGTCTGGTGCTGGTGGTGGCGGCGGTCGTGATCGTGCTGGGCCCGTGGTGGCTGCGGATCGCCCGTGACCTGATGGTCGAGCGCCAGGCCCGCGGCCGGGCCGAGGAACGAGCCGACATCGCGGCCCGGGTGCATGACTCGGTGCTGCAGACGCTGGCCCTGATCCAGCGCAACGCGGACCAGCCCGCCGAGGTGGTCAAGCTGGCCCGGGCCCAGGAACGTGAACTGCGGTCCTGGCTGTTCGAGGGGCGGGTGCCGGGCGAGGCCCACGAGGCCGCCACCGTGGCCGAGGGCATTCGGCTCATCCAGAAGGACGTGGAAGAACGGCACAAGGTCCCGGTCGAAGCGATCACGGTCGGCGACTGCGAGCTCGACGACCAGTTGCGGGCGCTGCTGGCCGCGGCCCGGGAGGCCACGGTCAACGCGGCCAAATGGTCCGGGGCCGACGTCGTGTCGGTGTTCGCCGAGGTCGAGGCGGATGAGGTATCGGTGTACGTGCGGGACCGCGGCTGCGGCTTCGACCCGGCCGAGGTGCCGCTGGACCGGAAGGGCCTGGCCGAGTCGGTGCAGGCCCGGATGGCCCGCCGGGGCGGTTCGGCCGCCATCCGCAGCGTGAAGGACGAAGGGACCGAAGTGACCTTGCGCATGCCGCGCACCACCGGACCACGGCAGCCGAGCCGGGCATGACGACCCCAAGCCTGCCCCGGGTGTTCATCGTCGACGACCACGGGCTGTTCCGGGCCGGGGTGCGGAGCGAGATCGGTGGCCACGTGGAGGTCATCGGCGAGGCCGATGACGTGCAGCCCGCCATCGCCAGGATCGGTGAGCTGCAGCCGGACGTGGTCCTGCTCGACGTGCACCTGCCCAGCGGGGGCGGCCAGGCGGTGGTGAGCTCGGTCAAGGCCGAACACCCTGAGATCAAGTTCCTGGCCCTGTCGGCGTCCGACGCGCCCGAGGACGTGATCGCGGCCATCCGGGCGGGCGCGCGCGGCTACGTGACCAAGACGATCTCCACCCGCGAGCTGGTCGACGCGATCCGGCGGATCGCCGACGGTGACGCGGTCTTCTCCCCCATGCTGGCCGGGTTCGTGCTCGACGCCTTCTCGACCCTGCCCGCGGCCGCGGCCGAAGAACCACCGTCGTTCGACCCCGAGCTGGACCAGCTGACCGCGCGCGAACGCGAGGTGCTGCGGCTGATCGCCCGCGGCTACACCTACAAGGAGATCGCCCGCGAGCTGTACATCTCGGTCAAGACCGTGGAACACCACGTGTCCTCGGTGCTGCGCAAGCTTCAGCTGTCCTCCCGGCACCAGCTGACCCGCTGGGCCACCGAGCGCCGCCTGGCCTAGGACTTGACGGCGGCCAGGCCGGCCAGGGACTGACGGCGTCGGCCGGTACCCGATTCGGCCAGGGGCCGGAGGTAAGCGGTCAGTAGGCCAGCTTCGCGGGGCTCCAGGGCCTCGTCCAGGGCCCGGCTCAACGGGGGCAGCAGCGGGCTCGGGGCCATCCGCAGGAACCGGTCCCAGGAGCAGGGCGGGCGGGACGCGCGCACGTCGACGCGCAGCTCCAGATGGATCTGGCCGAAGCCGGCCGCCTCGGCCAGGTCGAGCAGGTCGCGGTCGTCGAAGCCGAGCAAGGGCTGGCCCGTTTCCGGGACCAGGCTGGCGTACCAGGAGGTCAGCTTGGCGGCCACGGTCGCCACCGGGCGCAGGTCGTAGCCCAGATAGGAGTCGCTGCCGGCCTGGAGCCGGGCGATCGGCTCGACCAGCACGGCCCGGCCCCCGGGCCGGAGCACCCGATGGAACTCGCGCAGGGCGGCGGCCCGGTCCGGGACGTATGCCAGCACCGAACGGGCGGTGACCACGTCCACGCTGGCGTTGCCCCGGTCGTAGAGATCGTCCGCGGAGGCCAGCAGGAAGTCGGACTGGTCCAGCAGGCCCTCAGCGGTCACGGCGGCCCGGCAGTGGCCGAGCACCTCGGCCGCGACGTCGGAGAAGATGACCCGGCCGGACGGGCCGACCCGGTCCAGGGCGCCGAACCCGATCAGGCCCGACCCGGTCCCGACGTCGAGGACGGTCTCCCCCGGCTGGATCAGGGCCCGGTTCAGCAGTTCGTCCCGCAGCGGGTACAGGTACGTGGTCAGCAGTTGCTCGCGGGCCGGATCACCGCTGGCGCGGTCGTCCACCAGCCAGCGGCGCCAGCGATCGGCGGGTTCGGTCATCTGGGTCACCTCCAGGCGGCGGCGAGCGGGCAGGAACGCGGCGGCCGGGGTCTGGGTGTCGGGGTGGCGGCGCACCGGGGCGGCCATGGTCATGGTGGGGGCGGCCATGGTAGGAGCGGCCAGCAGGCCCGCCAGCTGCCGGGCCGGGGCTCGCGGGGCTGGTGTAACTGGGGTCGCCGGGGTTGGTGGTGTTGGTGAGGTGGGGGTGAGCGTGAGGGCGGGGGCCGGGGCGGGAGCGGGAGCGGGGCGCTGGCGGATGGCGGTGCAGAGCAGGGCGGCCAGGAGCAGGACGCCGATGGGGACGGCCAGGGCGTAACGCATGGCGGTGACGAAGGCGACGTGCGCGGCCAGCCGGTTCTGCAGGACGGCCAGCACCACCGCGCTGCCCAGCGCCGACCCGGTCTGGCGGGTGGTGTTGAGCACTCCGGAGGCCGCGCCCGCCTGAGCCGGGTCCACGTTGCGGGTGGCGATGGTCTGCATCGGCGACATCGTGAAGCCGACCCCGAGGCCGGTGATCACGTAGCCGGGGACCAGGTCGTACCAGTGCGACGCCCGGCCGGCCACCAGGCAGATCGAGACCAGCCCGGTCGCGTACAGGGTGAACCCGGTGATCAGCAGGTACTTGCCGCCCTTGTCAGCCAGCTTGCCCACGAACGGGGCCGAGAACCCCGACGCCAGCGAGGCCGGGGCCATGGTCAGGCCGGCCTTGAGCGCGCTGAAGCCCAGCACGGTCTGCAGGTACAGGGTGAGCGGCAGGGCCATGCCGACCAGGCCGATGGAGATGATCACGCTGACCGTGGCCATCAGGGCGTAGTTGCGGTCGTGGAACAAGGTGAACGGCAGCAGCGGCCGCCGCTCCTGCCGCAGGGCCTGCACGAGCACGAAGATGACCAGCAGGGCCACCCCGGTGACCAGGATCAGCGGGATGGACACGAACGACCAGACCGTGCCCCAGCCGCAGCTCTGCCCCTCAACCAGGCCGTAGGTCACCGCGACCAGGCCTGCGCTGGCGATCAGCACCCCGGGCAGGTCCAGGGGCAGCCGCTTCCCGGTCCGCACGTCCGGGATGATCGCCGCGGCCAGGATCATGGCGATGATGCCGAGCGGGACGTTGACGAAGAAGATCCAGCGCCAGCCCCTCCAGCTGACCAGCAGGCCACCCACGGTCGGGCCCGCGATCGTGGCCAGCGCGGCCACGCCGCCCCAGACCCCGAGGGCGGCGCCGCGGCGTTCGCGGGGGAAGATGGCGATGATGATGGCCATGGTCTGCGGCATCAGCAGGGCCGCGCCGAAGCCCTGCACGACCCGGGCCCCGATCAGCTCGGTGCCGTTCTGGGCCAGGCCGGAGGCCGCCGAGGCCAGCGTGAACACGGCGATGCCGCCGATGAACAGGTTCCGCCGCCCGCGCAGGTCACCCAGGCGCCCGGCGGTGATCATCAGCACCGCGAGCACGATGATGTAGGCGTTGATGATCCAGCCGACC
>DASXJM010000101.1:0-2944 GCA_036497405.1 Streptosporangiaceae bacterium
ACCGTGCCGCTGGAGGTGCCCGCGGGCACCTGGTAGATCAGCTCGACGTCCTGCTCCCCGTCGGTGACGATCCGCATCCGCTGGGTGTGACCCGCCCCGGCCTGCCAGGGTGCCATCCAGATGTCAGAGGACGTCGTGTCCCCGCCCGTGACCTCGACCGTGTGCACGTGCAGCACCTGGCCGGCCGCGGCGCCGATCGCGGCCAGCAGCTTGGCCTTGACCGAGGTGGCACTGGTGCTCGGGCCGCCGGCGTGCGCGGTCCCGGGCTGGGCGGGGCCGGCCCCGGTTCCGCTGCTGGCGGCGACGAGTGCGATGGCGGTGACGGCGGCGGCCGCGGCGGTGACCGGCAGGCCGATGGTGAGAGCCCGGCGCCGGCGGCGGCGCGGGGTGGCCGGGATGGTGTCGTCGGTACTGGCGTCAGCGTGAGTGGCCAGGGCCAGCAGGCGGTCGCGGCCCTGCTGGGTGGTGGCCGCGGACGGGGGCGCTTCGGTCAGTAGCGCGCGCACCGCGTCTTCCGGATCGGTGATGGTCATGGTTTCTCCTCAAGTGCGGTGCGGACCTTGCGCCGGGCCCGGTTGAGCCGGGAGCCGACCGTGCCGGCCGGGATGCCCAGGGCTGCCGCGACCTCCTCGTAGCTGAGGTCGGCCAGCGAGACCAGCAGCAGCACGTCCCGGTCGTGGGCCGGCAGCTGGGCCAGGGCCTCAGCCAGCGGCTTGCGCAGCTGCTGGGCGCTGACCCGGGCCGCGGCCTGGTCGGCCAGGTCGGCCAGGTCGTTGGCGGCGGCCCGCCGGTCCGCGCGGGCCAGGGCGCTCAGGCGGCGGGCTTCGACCCGCCGGTGCCGGGCCACCAGATTGGTGGCGATCCCGTACAGCCAGGGCCGCAGCGCGCCCCGGCTCGGCTGGAACTGGGCCCGCTTGCGGAAGGCATCGGTGAACGTCTCGGCGGCCAGGTCATCGGCCACGTCCGGCCCCAGCCGCCCGGCCACGTACCGGTAGATCTCGGCGAAGTACCGGTCGTAGATGGCCGCGAAGCGTTCGGGCCGGTGCAGCGACTCCGCGATCACGGCCGAGTCCGCGTGGTCCCGGGCCAGATTGGTGGTGGCCGGGTTGGTGGTGGGTCCAGGCCCGGGCTTGCCCACCCGCGCCAAAGCGGTCATCCAGGATGTCCAGTCAATTGCGGTCCTTTCGGGGGACAGTGTTCACCCCTACTCCGCCGCAGGACGGAATCTTCTTCAGGCGAACTGCTGCTGGCCCAGGACCGACAGCAATTCGAGCTTTTCGTAGCCCTCGGTGTGGGGCGGGGCGGTCAGGACCAGCAGGAGCTGGGACTGATCCTCGGTGAACAGCACCTGGCAGTCCAGCTCGATCGGGCCCAGTTCGGGGTGCAGCAGAATCTTGTGGTCGGCGAAGCGCTGGGCCACCTCGTGCTGGTCCCACAGGGCGGCGAACTCTGGGCTGGCCTTCTGCAGGGACCGGACCAGGTCGGCGGCCGCGGACCGGGGGCCCATCAGACCGTAGGCGGCGCGCAGGTTGGCCACCTGGGCCCGGCTCTGGCGGGGCCGGTCGTCCTCGGGGTAGATCAGCCGCTCGGCCGGGTCGGTGAACCAGCGGTAGATTTCGCTGCGGGCCAGACCGGTGTGCCGGGACCGGTCACCGAGCAGGGCCACCGCCATGCGGTTCTGAATCAGAGTCTCGCCCAAGCTGGACAGGATCATGGCCGGGGTGTCGTCCAGCCGGTCCAGCACCCGCATGAGCGCCGGGGCCACGTGGCTCGCCGCGGTGACGGCGGTGGGCGGGTTGTGCCCGGCGACCCGGAACAGGTAGTCGCGTTCGTCGTTGGTCAGCCGGAGGGCCCGGGCCAGCGAGGCCAGCATCTGCGCGCTGGGCTGCGGGCCGCGCCGCTGCTCCAACCGCGTGTAGTAGTCGGTGGACATCAGGGCAAGCTGGGCGACCTCTTCGCGCCGCAGCCCGGGGGCCCGGCGGCGGACACCAGCGGGCAGCCCGACGTCTTCGGGCTGCAAGGCTTCGCGGCGGTGCCGCAGGAAGCCGGCCAGTTCTGCGCGGTCCATGGCTCCATTATCCGGCCCGGCTGGAACGGCAACCAGGGATCCCCGGTCCCCCGATAAGCGCTCTCTGCCCCGGCCAGGCCCTGCGGCCCAGGCTGGAGTCATGAACATCTCCGGGAACACCATCTTCATCCCCGGCTCGACCAGCGGCATCGGCCTGGCACTGGCCCTGGCCCTGCAGGCCCGGGGGAACACCGTCATCGTCGGCGGCCGCCGGACCGACCGGCTCAAGCAGCTCACCGCCGAACACCCCGGCCTGGACTCCGTGGTCATCGACACCACCGACCCGGCCAGCATCGCGGCCGCGGCCGACCAGGTGCTGGCCCGGCACCCGGACCTGAACGTGCTCATCCCGATGGCCGGCATCATGCAGGCCGAAGACTGGCACAAGCCCGAGGGCTTCCTGGCCTCGGCCGAGACGGTGATCACCAGCAACCTGCTCGGCCCGATCCGGCTGATCGCCGCGTTCATCGAGCACCTCGAGGCCCAGCCGGCCGCCACCATCGTCACCGTGTCCTCCGGCCTGGCCTTCACCCCGCTGGCCGTCACCCCCAGCTACAGCGCGGCCAAGGCCGGGATCCACATGCTGAGTGAGGCGATCCGGCTGCAGTACGCCGGCACCAACGTCCAGATCATCGAGCTCGAGCCGCCGTCGGTCCGCACCGAGCTGATGCCGGGCCAGGAGACCAACGAGCAGGCCATGCCGCTGGACGAGTTCGTCAGCGAGGCCGTGGGGCTGCTGGCGTCCCAGCCCGACGCCAAGGAGATCCAGGTCGAGCGGGTCAAGTTCCTGCGCTACGGCGAGGCCCGCGGCGACTACGACCAGGTGGTGGCGACCCTGAACGCCAACGACCCGCACGGGAAGTGAGGAGAAGGCCA
>DASXJM010000102.1:0-4740 GCA_036497405.1 Streptosporangiaceae bacterium
GCGCCCGGTCCTTACGGGGCGCCCGGGCCATATGGAGCGCCCGGGCCGTATGGGCAGCAGGGGCAGTACGGGTACGGGCCGTACGGGCGGCCGCCGGCGCCCAAGCCGGGGGTTATCCCGCTGCGGCCGATCAGCGTGAGCGAGATCCTGGACGGCGCGTTCACCGCGGTCCGGCGCAATCCCCGGGCCACGCTGGGCCTGGGCGCGATGATCATGACGATCTACGGGATCGCGGCCGCCATCGCCGAGCCCAGCGCGGTCGGCGGCTTCAGCGCGTTCTCCCGGTTCAGCGGCAACCAGGCGCAGAGCCGGGCCGAGGTGGACCGCCAGCTGAACAGCTTCGGCCACCAGCTGGCCGGGCTGCTGGTGACCTACCTCATCCTGATCGTGGCCAGCCAGCTCCTGACCGGCATGCTGACCGTGGTCATCGGCCGGTCCGTGCTCGGCGACCGGGTCACGATCGGCCAGGCCTGGCGCCAGACCTGGCCCCGGCTGCCCGCCATGCTCGGGGCCACGGCCCTGTTCCTCGGGCTCATCGTGCTCATGTGGGCCGTCTACGCCGGGCTCGGGGTCTTCTTCGGGACCGGG
Organism: Streptosporangiaceae bacterium; assembly: GCA_036497405.1. Taxonomy (GTDB): domain Bacteria; phylum Actinomycetota; class Actinomycetes; order Streptosporangiales; family Streptosporangiaceae; genus Bog-532. Next base: position 589 of record DASXJM010000102.1, read on the forward strand.
CTGAACGCCAACAGCGCCGTGCTCGGCGGCTACTTCATCATCGTCGGCATCATCGTGCTCTGCCTCACCGTGTGGCTCTGGACCTCGTTCCTGCTGGCCAACCAGGTCGTCGTGCTGGAGCGGGCCGGGCCCGTGCGGGCGCTGGCCCGGTCCTGGCGGCTGGTCCGCGGGAGCTGGTGGCGGGTGCTGGGCATCACCCTGCTGGCCGGGCTGATCGTGGCCATCACCGGCGCGATCCTGCAGCTCCCGTTCAGCATCCCGGCCGGCCTGATCACCTCCCACGCGGGCACGCCGCTGCACCCGCCGCTGCTGGCAGTGATCATCGGCACGGTCGGCATGATCGTGGCCCGGACCGTGACCGGCGCCCTGCAGGCCGGCGTCTACGTGCTGCTCTACGTCGACCTGCGGATGCGCAAGGAAGGGCTGGACATCGCGCTGCGCACCGCCACCGACGGCAGCGGCACCGGCTCCGGGACCCCCGGCGACGAGTTCGCCACCGTCTGGCGCCCGTCTCCACGATGACGCGATGATCGGCCGTCGGCCCCCGGTGGCTGGTGGCCGCTGGCGGGCGGGACCGCCCTGTCGGCCCGCGATCGGCGGGCCCGGGCGGGTGATTACGCGGCGGCAGGTGACCTTCGAAATGCGATGATCGAAGCTCTGCGGGCGATCGCTTCTGATCTTGAGGAGCGCGGGGTGCTGGTGCCCGATCCGGGGCGCACCGCCGACGAGTTCGCGGCCCAGGCGGGGCGGCTGATGCCCGGGCAGGCGCGGGCACTGGCCGGGGCGGCCCGGTCGTTCGACGACGTCTGTTACGGCGGGCAGTCCGGGAGCCGGGCCGGGTACGAGCGACTGCGCGACCTGGACACGGCCCTGCAGGCCGCTTCTCCCGTTTCGGTGGTGCCCGTGTGACTGATGTACCGCCCGCCAGCGGCGGGTTTATACCGCCCGCCTGAAGGTAGAGTCTCCAGCCATGGCAGAAGCGGCGATGGAGGACGGCTGGGCCCAGGCACTGGAGCCGGTGGCCGGGCAGATCAAGGAGATGGGCGACTTCCTGCGGGCCGAGGTCGCGGCCGGGCGCACCTACCTGCCCGCGGGCGAGAACGTGCTGCGGGCCTTCAAACAACCGTTCGGCGATGTCCGGGTGCTGATCGTGGGGCAGGACCCCTATCCCACCCCGGGGAACCCGATCGGGCTCAGCTTCTCGGTGGCGCCCACGGTCAAGCGGCTGCCGCCCAGTCTGGTCAACATCTTCACCGAGTACCGCGACGACCTGGGCTTCCCGGAGCCGTCGAACGGCGACCTGACCCCCTGGACCGAGCACGGGGTGCTGCTGCTCAACCGGGTGCTCACCGTGCAGCCGCGCAAGCCGGGCTCGCACCGGGGCAAGGGCTGGGAGAAGGTCACTGACCAGGCCATCCGGGCCCTGGCCGCGCGGGGCGGGCCGCTGGTGGCCATCTTGTGGGGCCGGGACGCGCAGAACCTGGCCCCGCTCATGCCCGACGTGCCCAAGATCGAATCGTCCCATCCCAGCCCGTACTCGGCCGACCGCGGGTTCTTCGGATCGCACCCGTTCAGCCGGGCCAACGAGCTGCTGGAGAAGCAGGGCGGCGCCCCGGTCGACTGGCGGCTCCCCTAGCCGAACGCACCTTCTTTTAAGCCGAGCGCACCTTTTCTGAGCACTTATGTAGCTACCCCCTTGCCGATTTACGGTGGCCGCTCTACCGCTTAACTATGGAGATAGATAAGGGGGTAAGCCGGATCTCGTTCCGGCTCGACCCCGGCTCGGGGGTCCCGACCTACCTGCAGCTGGTCCAGCAGGTGGAACAGGCCCTGCAGCTCGGCTACCTGGCCCAGGGCGACCAGCTGCCGCGGGTCAAGGACGTGGTCGGGTCGCTGGCCATCAACCCCAACACCGTGCTCAAGGCCTACCGGGAACTGGAGCACCGCGGCATCGCGGCCGGCCGCCCCGGCCAGGGCACGTTCGTGCAGTCGGCCCCCAGCGTGGTGCCGCTGGCCGAGCTGACCGGGCTGCGCAAGAGCCTGCTGACCTGGCTGGGCTCGGCCGACCAGGTGGGCCTGGACGCGGACGGCATGACCGCGCTGTTCACCGCGGCCCTGCGGGATTTCCATGAGCGTCGCGCGGCCGCCGGGGCGCCGCGCGACTCCTCGGGCGCCACCACCGGGCCGGGCCGGGTGGCGGACCGTCGGCGGGAGACGGCATGAACATCATCGAGACCACCGGGCTCGGCCACCGCTTCGGCCGGACCTGGGCCCTGCGTAACTGTTCCCTGGCCATTCCGGCCGGGCAGGTCGTCGCGCTGGTCGGGCCGAACGGAGCGGGCAAGTCGACCCTGCTGCACCTGGCCGTGGGGCTGATCCGCCCGACCGAGGGGGACGTCCGGATGCTGGGCGGGCTGCCGGCCGGGTCACCGGAGGCGCTGGAACGAGTGGCGTTCGTGGCCCAGAACGCGCCGCTGTACCGGAACCTGCCGGTCCGGGACATGGTTCACCTGGCCCGGAACCTGAACCCGCGCTGGGACCAGGCCCGGGCCGACCGGCGGCTGGCCGCGCTGGACATCCCGCTGAAGCGGAAGGTCGGCAAGCTGTCCGGGGGCCAGCAGGCCCAGGTGGCGCTGACCATCGCGCTGGCCCGGCGGCCCGAGCTGCTGGTGCTGGACGAGCCGCTGGCCCCACTGGACCCGCTGGCTCGGCACCAGTTCCTGGCCTCGGTGATGGAGACGGTGGCCGAGGACGGCATCTCGGTGCTGTTCTCCTCGCACGCGCTGACCGAGCTGGAGCGGGTGGCCGACTATCTGGTCCTGCTGGCCCGGGGCCGGGTGCAGGTGGCCGGGGAGGTCGGCGACCTGCTGGCCACGCACCGGACCCTGACCGGCCCGGCCGACCAGGTGGGCCAGCTGGGGCCGGCGTTCGAGGTGGTGCACGGCCTGCAGGCCCGGGATCAGGCCCACGTGCTGACCCGGTTCCGGCCTCCGGCCACCGCGCCCGACGGCTGGCAGCCGCACCCGGTGACGCTGGAGGAGCTGGTGCTGGGCTACCTGCGGGAGCCGTCCGCCTCGGCCCTGCCCGGCCCGGCGGCCGTGGACCCGGCCCAGTTCACCGGGGCGACCCCATGACCACCCTGGCCGCGGCGTCCGGCGCCGACGGCGCCGAGGGCGGGCGGCCACCATCGGTGCTGGCCGGACTGGCCTGGGTCAGCTGGCGCCAGCACCGTGCCGCCCTGCTCGGGCTGGCCGCGTTCCTGGCCGTGGCGGCGGGCGGCGCGGTGGTGTACGGCCTGTGGGCGCAGGGCACCATCGCCGACCCGGCCGGGAAGTGCGTGGGGGCGGGCAACTCGATCCCCTGCCGGGCCGACAGTTATGTGCTCCTGCAGGTGCCCTTCTACACGGGGCTCCTGGTCCCGCTGGCCATCGGGCTGTTCCTGGGCGCACCGTTGCTGGCCCGGGAGTACGCGGCGGGCACGACCCGGTTCGCCTGGACCCAGGACGTGGGCCGGGTCCGGCAGACCGCGACCACGGTGATCCTGCTCGGGCTGGCCGCGCTGGTGGGGGCGGCGCTGGTCGGCTGGGTGACCCACTGGGCCACCAAACCCGTCCCCGGCCAGGCAGCGCAGTTCAGTCTGCGCTGGGCCCCGGCCGTGTTCGGCGGCACGGCCGTGACCGGGGCGGCCAGCGCTCTGGCCAGCTATGCGGTCGGCGTGCTGGCCGGCGCGCTGACCCGGCGGGTGGTCCCGGCCATGGTCGCGACCGCGGCCGCGCTGATCGTGCCCGCCCAGTTCGGCTACCACCGGCTGTACTACTGGATGCTGGGTCTCGGCGCCCGCCGGGTCAGCGACCCGGCCTTCGGGGCCAGCCAGATGACGGCCCAGGTCGCCAACCCGCACGCGCCCGGCGGCCGGTTCAGCCTGCACCTTCCGATCAGCCGGACCGAGTTTGCGGCGGGAACACCGGTCCGGTGGCTGGACCAGGCCTGGTACGCCGACGCCCACGGGCACCCCCTGCGCGGGGCCGCGCTGACCCGGGTGCTGCAGCACCCAACTCAGCTGACCCGGCTGCACGACACCTTCTGGGTCAGCTACCAGCCGGTCAGCCGGTACTGGCTGTTCCAGTCCGTCCAGGGCGGCGCCGAGCTGCT
>DASXJM010000103.1:0-2765 GCA_036497405.1 Streptosporangiaceae bacterium
GACCTGTGGGTGAGCGCGCAGACCTACCTGCCGATCCGCTCGGTGTCCAGCTCCACTGAAGGCACCTCGGCCCGCGGCTACCAGAGCGACGTCACCACCAACACGTTCCAATTCCTGCCCAGCACCGCCGCCACCCTGGCCAACCTCAAGCCGGTGATCCCAACCGGGTACACCCAGACGGCCAAGCCGCCGAGCTACCCGCACGGCTGAGACACCCAGCTGGAGACAGCCGGCGAGAGACAGTCGGCTAGAGATCGACGGTGGCCTGGACCCGGCCGCCCCGCCCGGTCACGATGACCTCCAGGGTGGTGGCGGCCGGGTCGAGCGCCGGCACCAGCACCACGTCCAGGGCGACCACCGGTCGCCGCGGGCCGCCGCCGAGGGCCCGCCCGGCGTGCCAGTGCCCCAGGTCGTCCCGGGCCAGCCACAGGTACCGCTCGGTGGTCAGCTCGGCCGCGGCCGCGGGGGCCACGCCCCACACCAGCGCGAACACGGTCACGGAGGCGGCTGCCGTTACGATCCCGGCCACGCTCAGCTGAGCCCCGTCCAGCGATGGCAGGACCGCGACCGCTGGCCGGGCGGCCTCGCCGCCACCCGGCGAGCCCGGCTCCGCCGCCAGCGAGTCGGCCCAGGCTGGGGGCCGGGCCGTGCCCAGGCCAGTCTCCCGGAGCGCCTCGGCCATGGCCGCCAGCCGGACCTGCTGCTGCGTGGCCGGGCTCCCGGGCCCGGGCCGGGGCGACCACCGGGCCTGCCAGAGCCGGGCAGCGGCGATGCTGTCCACCAGCCACCCCGCGTCCCCAGGCCGCGCGTCCCCAGGCCGCGCGTCCCCAGGCACAGCGGCCCCCTCCGCGGGCCCCTCTTCAGCTTTGCCCCGGCCATCCCGCGCGGCGATCCGGACCGCCGCCAGCCCGTCGGTGACCGCGACGTCCAGCCAGCCCGCCGCCGCGGCCGCCGCGGGCAGCACCAGGTCCTGCCGCCACCAGACCGCGTCGCTGGTGCCACCCCCGGACATCTCGCCCTGGTACCGGGTGCCGTGGTCCCCGGTGATGGTGAGTTCCAGGTCGGGACCGGACGGCCCGTAGGGGCCGGTCGGCAGGTCATCGCGGCCCGGGCGGGCGTCCGCGTTGATCAGGCCGGCCAGGGTCAGCACGGCCGCCTGACCCGGAGCCAGGGTCAGCGCGAGTAGATGCAGCGGCTGGTACCGGCCCGGCAGTGTGGCCCCCACGGGCACCACCCGCACCGCACCGGTCAGCGTGGGCCGGATCGCCGACAACGGCCGGGCCGCCTGGATCGGCCGGCGCCCGCCCCGTAGGTCGCGCGCGGTCACGAACCCGGTCACCACCGCCTCGGCGGTCGTCTGGTCGACGGCACCCGCCCAGACCAGGGCGTCGGCCGCGGCCCGGAGCCGGTCGACCGGCTCCTCTCGGCGCAGCTCGGCCTCGGCCAGCCGCCGCAGATAACGTTCGGCCTCCGCCGTCACCGGGTCACGGCCCCTAACCTCCCTACAGCGGGATGTTGCCGTGCTTCTTGGGCGGCATAGTCTGCCGCTTGGTCCGCAGCGAGCGCAGGGCCCGGGTGATCTCGGCCCGGGTCTCGGACGGCTTGATGACCGCGTCCAGGTAGCCACGTTCGGCCGCGATGTACGGGTTGGCCAGGGTGTCCTCGTACTCGGTGACCCGGCGGGCCCGGACCGCGTCCGGATCGTCGGAGGCGGCCAGTTCGCGCCGGTACAAGATGTTGACCGCGCCCTGGGCGCCCATGACCGCGATCTGGGCCGTGGGCCAGGCCAGGTTGATGTCCCCGCCCAGGTGCTTGGACCCCATCACGTCGTACGCCCCGCCGTAGGCCTTGCGGGTGATGACCGTGACCTTGGGCACGGTGGCCTCGGAGTAGGCGTAGATCAGCTTGGCCCCGTGCCGGATGATGCCGTTCCACTCCTGGTCGGTGCCGGGCAGGAAGCCGGGCACGTCCACGAACGTCACCACCGGGACCGAGAAGGCGTCGCAGGTCCGGACGAACCGGGCCGCCTTGTCGGAGGCGTTGATGTCGAGCGCGCCCGCGAAGTGCATGGGCTGGTTGGCCACCACCCCCACCGAGGCGCCCGCGACCCGGCCGAACCCCACGATGATGTTGCTCGCGAACCCGGCGTGCACCTCCAGGAATTCCCCGTCGTCGAGCACGCCGGCGATGACCGTGTGCATGTCGTAGGGCTGGTTGGGGGAGTCCGGGATCAGCGTGTCCAGTTCCAGGTCGGCGTCGGTGATCTCCTCGGCCGCCACCGGATCGGCCGGGGCGTCCACCACCGGGGGCTCCTCCAGGTTGTTGGAGGGCAGGTAGGACAGCAGCTCGCGGGCGAAGTCGAAGCAGTCATCCTCGTCCCGGGCCTGGTAATGGGCCACCCCCGACTTGACCGCGTGGGCGTGGGCCCCGCCCAGTTCCTCGAACGTGACCTCCTCGCCGGTCACCGTCTTGATCACGTCGGGCCCGGTGATGAACATGTGCGAGGTGCCCTCGACCATCAGGGTGAAGTCGGTGATGGCGGGGGAGTAGACCGCGCCGCCCGCGGCCGGCCCCATGATCAGCGAGATCTGCGGGACGACGCCGGACGCGACCGTGTTGCGGTAGAAGATCTCCGCGAACAGGCCCAGCGCGACCACGCCTTCCTGGATCCGGGCCCCGCCGCCGTCGTTGATCCCGATGATCGGGCAGCCGACCTTGAGCGCGTGGTCCATGACCTTGACGATCTTGGTCCCGTAGACCTCGCC
>DASXJM010000104.1:0-5834 GCA_036497405.1 Streptosporangiaceae bacterium
CCCCGGAGCGGTTCTACGTGATCACCGGCCACCTGGACTCGCGCGTGACCGACGTGCTCAACTTCACCAGCGACGCCCCCGGCGCCGACGACGACGCCTCCGGGGTCGCGGTGGTCCTCGAACTGACCCGGCTGTTCGCCACCCACCAGTTCCCGGGCACGGTCGTGCTGGCCACCGTGGCCGGCGAGGAGCAGGGCCTGTACGGCTCGGCCCACATGGCAGCGCAGATGAAGGCGGCCGGGAACGACGTCCAGGGCATGTTCAGCAACGACATCGTCGGGGCCAGCCAGGCGTTCGACGGCACCCGGCCCGACCCGTTCAGCGTCCGGCTGTTCGTCGAGGGCGTGCCGACCGACGTCACCGCGGCCGAGATCTCGACCCTGCAGGCGACCGGCGGCGAGAACGACGGGGTCACCCACCAGCTGGCCCGGTTCGTCACCTCGGTGGCCCCGGCCAGCCTGACCGGCATGAACATCCGGGTCATCTGGCGCCGCGACCGCTACCTGCGGGGCAGCGACCACCTGTCCTTCCAGGCCCAGGGCTGGCCGGCGGCCCGGATCACCGAGCCGCGGGAGAACTTCAACCACGAGCACCGCGACGTCAGCGTGGTCAACGGCGTGCAGAACGGCGACCTGCCCGAGTTCGTGGACTTCAACTACGTGGCCCGGGTGGCCCGGGTCAACGGCGCGGCCCTGTGGGCGCTGGCCACCAACCCCAGCACCCCGAAGAACCTGCAGATCCACACGGCGCCGCCGACCGGCTTCGCGGGCACCAACCTGACCACGCTGTCCTGGGACGCCAACCCGGATCCGGACCTGGCCGGGTACGAGGTCGTCATGCGTGAGACGACCAGCGCCGACTGGACCAGCACGATCCCGGTCGGCACCGCGACCACCGTGACCCTGGACATCTCCAAGGACAACGTGCAGTTCGGGCTGCGGGCCATCGACCAGGCCGGGCACCGCAGCCCAGCCGCCTTCCCCCAGGTAGTGTCGACCTAGCGGGCGAATCGCCACAAGAGCGGCCAATAGCCTTAAGGTCAGTCCAGACCTCGCTAGGCTGTGCATGCACAATCGGGGCTGTTGGCGGCGGTGGCCGCGGGTCGGAGGGGTTACACAGCATGGGGAGCGCAGGGGCCGAGGACGCGGCGGCCAGGCTGGACACCAGCGTGGCGCACTCGGCGCGGGTGTGGAACTACCTGCTGGGCGGCAAGGACAACTTCGGGGCCGACCGGGAGACCGGGGACCTGATCTTCAAGATGTTCCCGGGTATCGCCCAGCTGGCCCGGCTGCAGCGGCAGTTCCTGGCCAAGGCCGTCCGCTACCTGGCCGCCGAGGCTGGGATCCGGCAGTTCCTGGACGTGGGCACCGGGCTGCCGACCGCGGACAACACCCACGAGGTGGCCCAGGCGGTCGCGCCCGAGTCGAAGATCGTCTACGTCGACAACGACCCACTGGTGCTGGTGCACGCCCAGGCCCTGCTGACCAGCGCGCCGGGCGGGGTCACGGCCTACATCGAGGCCGATGTGCGCGACCCGGACAAGATCCTGCGCGAGGCGGCCAGGACCCTGGACTTCAGCCAGCCGGTGGGGCTGATCCTGATGGGCATCCTGGGCCAGCTGCCAGACTCCGACCAGCCCGGCGCGATCGCCGACCAGCTGCTGGCCGCGCTGCCGCCCGGCAGCTACCTGGCCGAAGGCGACGGCACCGACACCAGCCCGGCCCTGAACGAGGCGATCCGGGTCTACAACGAGAACTCGGCCAGCTCCTACCACCTGCGCAGCGCCGAGCAGATCAAAGGCTTCTTCCACGGCCTGGAGCTGGTGCCGCCGGGCGTGGTCAGCTCATCCCAGTGGCGGCCGGAAACCAGCGACATCGGCGGCGACCCGGACGCGGTCGACGCCATCGTCGGCATCGGCCGCAAGCCCTGAGCCCCGGACCCCGGACCTCGGGGTCAGGGGGCTTCGTCGGGCATGTGGCCGAACAGCGGCTCGTCCGGTGAACGGAGATCGGCGGTGGGCAGCCCACCCGGGTAGAGCCGCCGGACCTTGTCGGTGACGGCGATGGCCACCTCGACGTGCTGCTGGCGGCTGGCGGTGTAGAACGCCTGCGCATCCGAGCTCAGCTTGGGCAGCGCGTGCAGGGGCTTGTCGCTGACCGCGAGCAGGGTGGCGGTCGGGACCCGGTAGCGGAACCCGTTGGCGGCCACGGTGGCCGACTCCATGTCCACGGCCAGGGCCCGGGAGACGTTCAGCCAGTCCTCGACCGCGGACAGGTGCAGCTCCCAGTTCCGGTTGGCGGTGGTGAACACGATGCCCATCCGGCTGCGCAGGCCCCGGTCCAGCAGCTCGCCGAGCAGCAGGTTGTTCAGGGCGTAGTTGGAGATCACCGGCACGCTCAGCGGGAGCATGTCGTCCAGCACGTGGTCGTCGCGCATGTAGGCCGAGGCCAGGACCAGGTCGCCGACCTCCTGGTGGTTACGCAGGCCCGCGCAGTGCCCGATCATCAGGACCAGGTCGGGCCGGAGCACGGCCAGGTGGTCGGTGATGGTCTTGGCGTTGGACGGGCCGACCCCGATGTTGACCATGCTGACCCCGGCCCGGCCCGGCCGCTGGTGGTGCCAGGCGGGCATCTGGCGGCCGTCGGCGTCGGGGCCGACGCAGCCGGGCAGCGCCCGCCGGAACTCCTCCACGTGCCAGGAGTAGTTGGTCAGCAGCACGTAGCGCTGGAAACTCTCGGCCGGAGTCCCGGTGTAGTGCTGGAGCCGGTCGATGGACAGGGCCATCCGCTCCGGGCTGAACAGGAACAGCTTCTTGCGCCGCAGGTCCCGGCGGGTCTCGTCCACGGCCGGGCCGATCCGGGGGTCGCGCAGGTCGACGACCTTCCGGCCCCGGCAGACCGAGATCCGGGCCCCCTTGCCCGCCAGCCGGCCCAGTTCCCGCTCCAGGTACCAGCGGATGGCGTCGGGGGCCGCGAACTCGCCCTCGAGCACGCGATTGTGCGCTGACCAGGGCCGTTCCACGGTCAGCTTCGGGTAGTGGCCCGCCTGGTAGGCCGCTTCCATGGCGTCGAAGAGCCGCTCGATCTCGGTCTGGTGATGGCCGTCCACCAGTTCTGAGAAGTCCATGGTCAGGGTCATGGAGTCATCTTGCCAGCCTTGATCGCCGGACGCCGGAGTGCGGCGGTCCCGGGACTCAGGGCTGGGCCGGAAGGGCCGCCCACCAACCTTATATATGTATAATAGATATATGAATGTAAGTAGTCTGCGTTCCCGGCGGGTGCTGACTCCGTGAATGCCAGCCACCGCCGGCCGTGGCTGATCCTGGCCATCTGCTGTATGAGCCTGCTGATCGTGGGCACCGACTCGACCATCGTCAACGTGGCCCTGCCCGCGATCCGGCGCGGGCTGCACGCCTCCCTGAGCGGCCTGCAGTGGTCGATCGACACGTACACGCTGGTCATCGGCAGCCTGCTGATGGCTTCGGGGTCGATGGCGGACCGGTTCGGCCGGCGGCGGGTGTTCCAGATCGGGCTGGTCATGTTCACCCTCGGCTCGCTGCTGTGCAGCCTGGCCTGGAACATCACGGCACTGGTGGTCTTCCGCGGGGTCCAGGCCCTGGGCGGGTCGATGCTCAACCCGGTCGCCCTGTCCATCATCAGCAACACGTTCACCGAGCGGCGGGCCCGGGCCCGGGCCATGGGCGTGTGGGGGGCGGTGTTCGGGATCAGCCTGGCCCTGGGCCCGGTCATCGGCGGCCTGCTGGTCAGCGGGGTCAGCTGGCGGGCCATCTTCTGGATCAACATCCCGATCGGGGCCGCCGCCGTCGTCTTGACCCAGCTGTTCGTCCCCGAGTCGCAGGCCGGGACGGCCCGGCGCTTCGACCCGTGGGGGCAGGTGCTGGTCATCGCCCTGCTGGCCTCGCTGACCTACGGGGTCATCGAAGGCCCGTCGGCTGGGTGGGGCTCGCCGCTGATCGTGGCCATGTTCGCGGTGGCGGTGGTGGCCGCGGTGGCGCTGGTCCGGGTCGAATCGCGGCGGTTCCAGCCGCTGCTCGAGGTGCGCTTCTTCCGCAGTGTTCCGTTCAGCGGGGCCAGCGTGATCGCGGTGCTGGCGTTCGGCGTGCTGGGCGGCTTCCTGTTCCTGAACACCTTGTACCTGCAGGACACCCGGGGGTTCAGCGCGCTGCACGCGGGCCTGCTGACGCTGCCCATGGCCGTGCTGATCTTCCTGTTCGCCCCGGTGTCGGGACGGCTGGTCGGCTCGCGCGGCCCGCGCCTGCCGCTGGTGCTGGCCGGGCTGGCCATCATGGCCGCCTCACTGCTGCTGATCCGGCTCAGCGACGGCACCCCGGTGCCCTGGCTGCTGCTCGTCTACGTGGTCTTCGGGCTCGGGTTCGGGCTGGTCAACGCCCCGATCTCCAACGCCGCGGTATCGGGGATGCCGGACAGCCAGGCCGGGGTGGCGGCCTCGGTGGCCTCGGCCAGCCGCCAGGCCGGCTCGGCCCTGGGTGTGGCCATCACCGGCTCGCTGGTGGCCGGGGCGTCCAACGCCGGCCTGGCCGCGGCCAGCCACGCGGCCTGGATCGTGCTGGCCGGGTGCGGGCTGGGCATCACCGTGCTGGGCTTCGTTTCCACCGGGCCGCGCGCATCGGCGACGGCGCAGCGGGTACGTGAGATCCTGGCCAGCGAAGCTGCTGACGGGGTGTCGGGCTCGGTGGAACGGGAGGCGGGGGCTCATGGCGCAGTCGACGCCGCGTGACGATCAGGAGCGTGACGACCAGGCCAGCCGGGTCTGGCTGGCCCTGCGCGAGCTGGCCGCCAGCTATCCGTCGCCGCAGGTGATGCGGGACGCGCTCAACCTGGGCCGCGGCAGTGGCCGGGTCAAGGCCCTGCTCCGGCTGGCCGAGGCGCCGCTGTCGCTGAGCGGCCTGGCCGAGGCGCTGGGGGTCGACGCCCCCTACGCCACCCTCATCGTCGACACGCTGGAAGAGCGCGGCCTGGTCGAGCGGCACCCGGACCCGGCCGACCGCCGCCGCAAGCAGGTCGAGCTGACCCCGGCGGGCAAGGAAGCGGCCGAGCGGATGCTGCGCATCCTGCGTGAGCCGCCGCCCGGGTTCGCGGCGTTGAGCTCGTCGGACCTGGATCAGCTGGATGAGCTGGTCGGGCGGATCGTTGAGGGCTCTAATTCGGGTGCGCCGGAGGACCACAGCGGCTAGGACTGGGGTATGCCGGAGCTGGTCCTGCCCGATGGCCGGGTGCAACTGTCGTTCCTGACCGCGATGAAGGAGTTTCAGGCCGAGGGCCGGGGTGGCCCCTCGGACGACCACTCGATGCTCGGCCGGGAGATTCAGCTGTGGGGCGACCGGTGGGAAGACCCGGCCGTGTTCGCCGAGTACACGGCCTGGTTGCGGGCCGACGCGCAGGAGGAGTCGTCGCGGCCGCCGGGGTTCGTGCCCGCGACCACGCTGTGGTGGGCCGAGGGTGACGAGTACCTGGGGCGGATCAGTGTTCGGCACCGGCTCACGCCGTCGTTGCTGCTGGTGGGCGGGAACATCGGCTACGACGTCCGGCCCGCGGCCCGGCGGCGGGGGCACGCCACTTTGATGCTGGCCGCCGCCCTGCCGGTGGCGCGCGGCCTGGGTATCGACCGGGCCCTGCTCACCTGTCTGAGCGACAACATCGGGTCGCGCAAGGTCATTGAGGCCAACGGGGGCGTGCTGGAAGACGAACGCGACGGCATGCTCCGGTTCTGGGTCCCATGCGGGTGACGGTGCTGGGCGCGGGGGCGGTGGGGCTGACCACGGCGATCCGGCTGCTGGAAGCGGGCTGCGACGT
>DASXJM010000105.1:0-4269 GCA_036497405.1 Streptosporangiaceae bacterium
GCCCGGACCAACCCGGCCCGGGCCCGGGCGCTGCTGGCCGAGGCCCGCGGCGTGTACGCGATGGCGCGCACGTCGGGGGTGAGCTCCCTGGTCACCACGTTCCCGCACGACTACTACCCGGCTGACCAGTGGAAGAGCGACATGCTGTGGGGTGCCGCCGAAATCGCCCGGGCCGCCGAGGCGGTCCACGCGCCGGCGCCGGTGGTGCGGTCGTCGCTGGCCACCGCCGCCTCATGGGCGCGGTCGTATATCGCTCAGGGGCACCCGGCGGGCGGGGACACGCTGAACCTGTACGACACCGGGGCGGTCGGTGAGTCCGAGCTGCTGGCCGCCCTGCATGGCGGTTGGGCCGGCGCCTCCAGCGGCGCGCTCGGGCGGGCGCTGCTGAACGACCTGGCGGCCCAGCTGACCGTGGCCGAGCACAACGCGGCCGGGGACCCGTTCGGCCTCGGCCTCCAGCTCGGTTCCGGCGACGCCACACCCCACGCGTTCGGCCTGTACATCACCAACGCGCTCTACCAGCAGGCCGGCGGGTCGGGCCGGTTCGCCACCTTCGCCCAGCAGCAGCTCAACTTCGCCCTCGGCGCCAACGGCTGGGGCTCCTCGTTCGTGGTCGGGGCCGGGTCCACGTTCCCGCACTGCCTGCAGAGCGAGATCGCCAACCTGTCCGGCTCGCTGACCGGTCGCGGCGATGTTCAGCTCGGCGCCACCGTCGACGGGCCCAGCGACCCGGCCAACTTCGAGGGCCTGGGCACGGTGGACGGCATGAAGGCCTGTTCGGCGGGCTCGTTCGCGCCGTTCAACACCGCGTCCGCCGCCTACGAGGACAACGTGGTCAGCTGGCCGTCGGTCGAACCCTCCGACGACTACACGGCCGCATCCCTCCTGGCCTTCGCCCTGGCCGCCCACTAACGCCGCGGGCTCCGGTCGGGGCGCCTCCCCCGGGGCCCGGCCGGCCGCCTCGCCTGGGGCCGGCCCCCAGGACCGTTTTCAGGCAATTGCGCATTTACCTCGACTCTTTTCGGGGTAAATGCGCAATTGCCCCGAAAAGAAGTGCCCGCCCAGCCGATCCTGGGCCCGGCGCCGCACCACCCGCAACACGAGGCACAGGCCGCCGTCAGAGTTCGTAGTCCAGGACGTACGAGTGGCCGCCGTCTTCCCCGATGATGATCTCCCCCGCGCCCCGCATCCCGGTCAGCTCGCCGGTCCCGGACGACTCCACGATTTTCCAGGTCATCCAGGGCGTCCCGTCCTTGCCGCCGGCCTCGTGGGAGAGGATGAACGACCCCTTGCGCCCGTGCACCGTGCCGATGAAACGCTCGATCGCCACGTAGGCGGCCGGGTTTTCCGCGCTCACGGTGATGAGGTCGGCCTCGCTGGTCCCCACCAGGTCGCCGGTGAACGTCTTGCTGATGTGCACCCGGGCGATCTTGACCCCGTCTTCGTCGCTGAAGGGGTCCTCGGCGTCGAACCGGTCGAGACTGAAAGTTCCCTCTGCTTTCGCCATGCGACCTAGTGTTGCGCAGGTCGCGGGGTCCGGGCCGGCCATTTCCGGGCAAGCCGTACGGTAGGACGGTGGATCCGGTGGCAGCGTTGCGGCAGATCGCCTTCGAGCTGGAGCGGACCGGTGCGCCCACCTACCGGGTCCGGGCCTTCCGCCGCGCGGCCGAGGTCATCGGCGGCCTGCCCGACGGCGAGGTGCAGCAGCGGGTCGAACAGGGAACGCTGCGGTCCCTGTCCGGCATCGGCGCCACCACGGCCGAGGTCATCGACCAGGCGGTCCGCGGTGAGCAGCCCGCCTACCTGGCCAACCTGCTGGCCGAAGCGGTCCCGTCCGAAAGCCCGTCGCTGCGCGCCGCCCTCCGTGGCGACTGCCACACGCATTCGGATTGGAGCGACGGCGGCTCCCCGCCGGAGGAGATGGCCGAGGCGGCCCGGGACCTGGGCCTGGCCTGGATCGCGCTGACTGACCACTCCCCCCGGCTGACCGTGGCCCGCGGGCTGACCGCCGAGCGGCTGGAGACCCAGCTCCGGGTCATCGGCCGGCTCAACCAGCAACTGGCCCCGTTCCGCATCCTGACCGGAATCGAGGTCGACATCCTCGACGATGGGTCCCTCGACCAGACCGATGACCTGCTGAGCCGGCTGGACGTGGTGGTGGCCAGCGTGCACTCCAAGCTCCGCATGGACGAGGCCCCGATGACCAAGCGCATGATCGCCGCGGCCAGCAACCCACTGGTGGACGTGCTCGGCCACTGCACCGGGCGCATCCTGACCGGCCGGACCCGGCCCGAATCCGAGTTCGACGCGCAGGCGGTGTTCACCGCCTGCCAGGAGCACAACACCGCGGTCGAGATCAACTGCCGCCCGGAACGGCAGGACCCGCCCGACCCGCTGCTGTACCTGGCCGCCGAGCTGGGCTGCCTGTTCTCCATCGACACCGACGCGCACGCCCCCGGCCAGTTGGACTGGATCGGCAGCGGCTGCCGCCGCGCCGAGGAGGCCGGACTCGGGCCCGAGCGGATCATCAACTCGCTCAGCGCGGATGACCTGCTGACGCTGACCAATCCCTGACGCTCCCTGACCGCTCCCGGGCCGGGTTCAGGCGAAGGCGGCCAGCTGGTCGTCGACCGGTGACCGGGTCATCCGGTTGGCCAGGGTCGACATGGTGTAGGTCCCGATCCCCAGCACGACGTCCAGCGCATTCTGCGTCGTGAACCCATTTTCAATGAAGGTCGTTAGCTGGGCGTCGCTGACCGCGCCGCTGGTCTCGATCACCGCGGCCACGAAGGTCTGCAGCGCCGCCAGCCGCTCATCGGCCAGCGGGCGCCCGTCGCGCAGGGCGTCGATCAGCGCCTGGTCGGCGCCGAGCCGGGTCAGCGCCGCGGTGTGCATGGCCACGCAGATGTGGCAGCCGTTGCGCACAGCCATGGTCATGACCAGGGTTTCCCGCGCCAGCGGGTCCAGGCTGCTGTTCTCGAACAGCCCGCTGGCCTTGAGGAAGCCGTCCATCAGCTGGGGCGACGCGGCCATCCGGGCCAGGGCCGACGGCAGGTAGCCGAGGTGGGCGGCGGTGGCGGTCATGGTCCGCCGCGAACCGGGCGGGGCCGTGTCCGGGGTCAGGTCGGGGAACGAAACTTCGGTCATGAGGTGCCTCCTGTGGCGGGTGAGTCTCGCTAGACTCGTAAATGTGGTTGACCAAATAGTAAACGAGGTTGACGAGTGCTGGCAACGGCTTCTCGGCTGGAGACGGCGGCGCCCGCTCGACCAGGGACGCCGACGCCCGCTCGACCGGGGACGGCGGCGGCATGCCTGAGCGGGGCCGGGACGACGAGACCCCGGGCTTCGAGCTGCCGCTGCTCCTGCTGGCCGGGTTCCGCACGCTGATCGATCAGCTGCACCAGGAACTGGCCGCCCGCGGCCACCCGGAGATGCGCCCCGCGCACGGCTTCGCCATGCAGGCCATCGGCCTGGCCGGCACCACCTCGACCGAGCTGGGCCACCGGCTGGGAGTGTCCAAGCAGGCCGCGGGCAAGACCGTCGACCGCCTGGCCGAGGCCGGCTACGTCGAACGCTCCGCCGACTCGGCCGACGGACGGCGCAAGCTCATCCGGCTCACCCCGCGCGGCTTCGAGGCGCTGGCCCTGTCGGCCCGGATCTTCGACGACCTGCGGACGGAGTGGTCCCGCCAGCTCGGACCGAAACGGCTGCGGGCCCTGGAAGCCGATCTGCGCACCATGACCCCGGCCGACATTTTCCAGCTCGACGTACCTGGCTGGTTCGGGGCGTAATGGGCGTAAATAGCAGTTTTAAATGCCCCAGGTCCGACACCTGAATTAACGCCCCTATTGGGCCGGAATAAGCCCTTCAGCCCGCCAAATTAAACGCAGAAAAGTCCGGTCACTGTCTGTTTTTTTCCGTGTGCTCATGGTTAATATGCCTGGTGCGGAGGTGACGCGGTTGTCGTCGTCGCCGCGATCATGGGGGGTTACGCCGGAGTGGAATACGCCGTACCAGATGCGTGCGGATCCGCTGGCCACAATGGGGCCAAGCGGATAGCGGCACGCGGCCTGGTATTGGCCGGCTGCTGTTTCGGGCTGATGACCTTGTTCTGGCTCCTGTCCGGATCCAGCGCCCACGCCGCCACCACCGGCCGCGCGGCCGCCTCGGCGCCCGCGTCATCCCCCGGTTCCAGTTCCGGCTCCAGCGGGGGCCTGCTCGGCTCGGTCACCAAGACCGTCACCGGTGTCGTCAACGGCGTCACCGGCC
>DASXJM010000106.1:0-11327 GCA_036497405.1 Streptosporangiaceae bacterium
CGCGAGAAGGCGCCTGCCCGGAGGTCGCGAGCACGTCGGGCTGCGGATCGTCCGGCTGGGGGGGGAAGCCAGACGATCCGCAGCCAGGCGTGACCTGACTGCCGCGACGGCGGGCGCCTTCGCTGCTCTGCAAACCATAATACTGTCCAGCACCGGGAAACCCGGAGGCACGAGCCCTTGTTGAAGCTGTACCTGGTCTGATTCTATCGTACCGCAATGCTTTGCATTTGCCTATTTATTAAACCACATTCACGCGATGACTCGGTACGCTACTCCTGCGTAACTACGGCCGCAACCTGAACTTCGGTAATTTTACCGGTGCGCTTTTAGCGGTGGGTTTTTAGCACGAGAAGCACACTTGAGCTCGGTGTTTTTGTCACCGTGTGAGTGATCGCATCGGCGCACCTCAGCCCGGCCCGGCCAGGTCTTTAGTCACCTTGAGTAGGACCTTATGCCCGTTGTGTGACAGGAAAGTACCGTGTCGGCCCCGCATCGCCTCGATGCCGGGTCTAACGTCGGTCCTGCGCCAGGTCAGCCGGCCTGCCGCACGCCGCCCGGCCGTCCGCCGTCCGGGACGGACCGGCGGGGGACGGGAGCCTCAACCATGACGCGGACCACGGAGCCGAGCTGGGCCGAGGAACGGCCCGACGCGCTGCCGCCCGGGCTGGCCGCGATCTTCCGGCCGCACCTGCCCAGCCTGGCTGAGGCGATCATCCTGGCCATCCGGGACAAGATCCCGGAGTTCGCCCGTCCCATCGACGGCCCGTACGGGCAGATCATGCGGACCGGCGTGGAGCAGGCGCTGACGTCATTCGTGGACCGCATCGCGGATCCGGGCGCACCCCTGGGCCACCGGGACGAGGTGGCCCGCATGCTGGGCCGGCACCAGGCCGAAGAGGGCCGGAGCCTGGACTCGCTGCAGGCCGCCTACCGGGTCGGCTCCCAGGTGGCCTGGCAGCGGGCGATGGCGGTCGGCCGCGAGGCCGAGCTGGATGCCGCGGTCATGTCGCTGCTGGCCGACGCGGTGTTCGGCTACATGGACGAGCTGGCTGAGCTGTCGGTGCAGGGTTACCGGGAGCTGCGGGCGGCCTCGGCCGAGGAGCAGCAGGCGGCCCGGCGACGGTTGCTGCAGCTCATTCTGAACCGGGACCAGCCGGTGCCGCACCGGGCGCTGGTGGACGTGGCCGAGGACGCCAACTGGCCGCTGCCGGAACTGGTCACCGCGGTCGCGGTCCAGACGGCACCGGCCCAGGAGGAGGCGGAAACCGGAGACGAGGCCGTCGAGCTGACACCGGTACCGGCCGAGGCGGACGTGCTGGCCAGCGTGGATGACAGCCAGCCGCACCTGCTGATCCCCGGCGAGACGGGCCCGGGCCGGGAGGCGGCACTGCGGGCCCGGCTGGACGGCCGCCGGGCCGCGATCGGGCTGACCGTGCCCCTGCTGGACGCGGCCGACTCGCTGCGCTGGGCCCGGCAGGCGCTGGACCTGGCCGAGTCCGGGGCCATCGAGGCCGGCCAGATCGTGCACTGCGAGGAGCACCTGGTCACGCTGTGGCTGATGTCGGACCACGCGCTGGCCGATCAGGTGAGCCGACGGCAGCTCGGGGCCCTGGAAGGCCTGACCCCGCGCCAGCAGGAACGCCTGACCGAGACCTTCGGCGCCTGGCTGGAGACCCGGGGCCGGGCCGCCGAGATCGCGGACCGGCTGCAGGTGCACCCGCAGACCGTCCGGTACCGCATCCGGCAGCTGGAACGCACGCTGGGCGAGCAGTTCGGCGACCCCGAAGCCCGGTTCGCCATGGAGATGGTGCTCCGGGTCATGCGGATCCGGGGCCGCCTCGGCACTGACGAATCGGGCCCGCCTCACCAGTGATTGAGGTGCAGCACGTCGTCCAGGGGGCGCCGGGGCGCGGGGCGGAACGTCTCGCCGGTGTAGTAGGCGGTGGGGATCAGGACGCCCTGCCGGACGTGGTCGGGCAGACCGAGGATCTCGGCGGCTTCCTTTTCGTAGGCCAGGTGCAGCGTGGTCCAGGCCGTGCCCAGCTCACGCGACCGGCAGGCCAGCATGTAGCTCCAGGCCGCGGGCAGCAGTGACCCCCACAGGCCGGTCTGGCTGGCCCCGGCCTTCCACTCCCCCTGGACCTCGATGCAGGCGATGACCTGGACCGGGACGTCGCCCATGTGCTCACCCAGGTAGGCCGAGCTCGACCGGATGCGGCGGATGGCCTGGCCCTCCGGGGAGTCCGCGGCCGGGGCCCCGGGCGCCTCCATCTGCCGGCTCCGGATCTCCAGGTACTTCTCGGTCGACCGGCGGTACAGCTCGCCGATGGCCTGCTTGGTGCCCGAATCCGTGATGACCAGCCAGTGCCAGCCCTGGGAGTTGCTGCCGCTCGGGGCCTGCAGCGCCAGGTCCAGGCACTCCCGGATCAGCTCCAGCGGGACCGGGCGGTCCAGGTCGAGGCGCTTGCGAACGGATCGGGTGGTGGTCAGCAGCTCGTCGGGGCTCAGCGGCAGTACAGTCATGGTCGATATGGTCCCATGCTGGTTCTGGGACCGGTGAACCTGGCGGAGGCGGCAGATGACGGATCGGCTCGACGGCACGGTGGCCCTGATCACCGGGGCCTCCAGCGGCATCGGGGCCGCCACCGCGCTGGAACTGGCCGGGCTGGGCGCCGCGGTGTCGCTGGTGGCCCGGCGGTCCGACCGGCTCGAGGACCTGGCCACTACCATCCGCGGGCAGGGCGGCACGGCCCTGGTGCTGAAGGCCGACATCACCGACGAGCCGCAGGCCCGCGAGGTCGTCGACCGCACCGCGGCTGAGCTGGGGCGGCTGGACACGCTGGTCAACAACGCCGGGGTGATGCTGCTGGGCCCGGTCGCGGACGCGCCGATGTCCGAGTGGCAGCGCATGATCAACATCAACCTGCTCGGCCTGCTGTACTGCACCCACGCCGCGCTTCCGCTGCTGCTGGACGCGGTCGGGACCAGCCCGCGCCGGGTCGCCGACATCGTGAACATCAGCTCGGTGGCGGGCCGGACCATGCGCAGCGGCAGCGCCGTCTACAACGCCACCAAGCACGGGGTGGGCGCGTTCACCGAGGCACTGCGGCAGGAGGTCACCCGCCGGTACCTGCGGGTCTCGGTGGTGGAGCCGGGCGCGGTGGAAACCGAGCTGGTCAGCCACAACCGGCCGGAGATCCGGGACGGGCTGGAGGCACGGTTCGACGAGCAGGAGCGCATGCAGGCCAGCGACATCGCCGAAGTCGTCAGCTTCATCGTGACCCGGCCGCGCCGCGCCGCCCTCAACGAGGTGCTGATCCGTCCCACCGATCAGGAACGCTGATCGTGTTCGGCCGGGCCAATCCCCTGGACCGGCGGCTGACCCGCCGCCAGAAGCTCGTGATGGCAATCGCGGGCGGCACCGTGCTGGTGGTGCTGATCGGGCTGGGAGTCTGGGGAGCGGTCGCGCCCGACTCCTACAGCCAGTCCGGCCACGGCTGCGTCAACGTGTCCATCCCCGGCACCATGGGCGGCGGGACCCTGCACCACTGCGGGGACAAGGCCAAGCAGTTCTGCCGGTCGTCCTCGGTGCAGGGCCGCGCCCGGCTGGCGGTACTGTCCCGCCGGCAGTGCCAGATCGCCGGGCTGCTGCCCGTGGGCTAGCTGCCGCGCAGGGCGGCCAGGGTGGTGTGGCGCCGGCGGCGGATCAGCGTACGCAACGTGCTGACGTCCTGGTAACCGACGGCGGTGGCGATGGCCGCTGGGGCCTGGGTGGTGGTGCGGAGCAGGACGGTGGCCTGTTCCAGCCGTACCTCCTGCACGAACCGGATCGGGGACATGCCCAGCGTGGCCTGGGTGGCCCGCTGCAGGGTGCGCTCGCTGACCCCGAGGGCGCGGGCGGCGTCCTCAATCTGCACGGGTCCGGTCAGGTGCTCGCGAATATATTTTTCGAAGGCTGCGATGGTGGGGTCCCCGGTCGCCAGCAGGGACGGGACGGCGGCCGCGGCTTGCGAGGGCCGGTCGCCGATGACCAGGTACCGGGTGACCAGTTCGGCCAGGGCCGGGCTGGTTCGCTGCACCAGCGAGAGGGCCAGGTCGATGTGGGCGAAGGCCGCGCCGGCGGTGGTGATGTTGCCCGCGACGGCCAGGGCCCGGGAGTCGTCCAGGTCCACCCGCGGATAGCGGGTGCGGAACACCGGGCTCAGCCACCAGCTGGTGGTCGCGGTCCGGCCGTCCAGCACACCCGCCTCGGCCAGGAAGAACGTGCCGCTGCAGGCGGCGGCCAGGCCCACGCCGGCCTGGCTCAGGATCCCGATCGCGGACACGAAGTCGTGGCCGCGCACGTAGTCGACGATCTCGGCGGGCGGGCGCAGCCCGATGGCGGGCATCACGGCCAGCTCCGGCGGGTCGTTTCGCAGCTCCGGCCACGGCACCGTGGCCAGCCGCAAACCGTGGCCGGTCCGCACGCTGGTCCCCCGCCCAGCCACGGTGACCTCGAACGGAGCCCCGGCCAGGCCTGCCTGCCCGCTCAGCGCGTTCGCGGTGGCCAGGATGTCCAGCATCGTGGTCAGCCCGGAGTCGAACATGCCGTCCACCGTCAGCACCGCCACCCGCATGGCGGAAACGGTACCAAACGTGTCGGGTCCGCCAGCGGAAAACCGCGCCGGCTGGGCAGTTGGGGTTGAACGAGCTACTGAGCTGACAAGCTACGGACGAGAGGAGCGGCATGCGCGCGCTGGTTTATCACGGCCCCCGCCAGGTCTCCGTCGATGAAGTCCCGGACGCCCGGATCGAGCGGCCCGACGACGCACTGATCCGCATCACCACCACCAACATCTGCGGTAGCGACCTGCACATGTACGAGGGCCGCACCGACGTCGAAGAGGGCAAGGTTCTCGGGCACGAGAACATGGGCGAGGTGATCGCGGTCGGTGCCGCGGTACGGCGCCTCAAGGTCGGCGACATGGTCAGCCTGCCGTTCAACATCGGCTGCGGGACCTGCAAGAACTGCGAAGCCGGGCTGACCGGGTTCTGCCTGCGGGCCAACCCGGGCAACGCGGGCGCGGCCTACGGGTACGCGTCCATGGGCCCGTACGACGGTGGCCAGGCCGAGTTGCTGCGCGTGCCGTGGGCGGACTGGAACGCCCTGGTGCTGCCGGACGACGCACGCGAGAAGCAGGCCGACTACACGATGCTGTCCGACATCCTGCCCACCGGGTATCACGGGACCGAGCTGGCCCAGGTCGGCACCGGTGACTCGGTGGTCATCTGGGGTGCGGGGCCGGTCGGCCTGATGGCCGCGATGTCGGCCCAGGTACGCGGCGCGGACCAGATCCTGGTCGTGGACCGGCAGCCGGACCGGCTGCGGCTGGTCGACAAGCTGGGCGCCACCGCGATCGACGACTCGGCGGGCGACGCCGTGCAGCAGGTGCTGGAGGCCACCCGGGGCGAGGGCGCCGACAAGGGCGTGGAGGCCGTCGGCTACCAGGCCCACGACCACCTGGGTGACGAGCGGCCCGGTCTGACCATCAACAGCCTGATCCAGGCGGTGCGGCCGACCGGCCGGATCGGCGTGGTCGGGGTGTTCGTGCCCGAAGACCCCTCGGCCAGCGACGACCTGGCCAAGCAGGGGCGGTTCGCGATGGACTTCGGCACGTTCTTCTTCAAGGGCCAGGCCATGGGCACCGGCCAGGCCAACGTCAAGCAGTACAACCGCGGCCTGCGCAACCTGATCCACCAGGGCAAGCTGCAGCCCAGCCTGATCGCCTCGCACGAGTTGAGCCTCGACCAGGCCGCCGACGCTTACCAGCGTTTCGACGACCGCGAGGACGGCTGGACCAAGGTCCTGCTGCACCCCTAGACGAGTACCCCGGAACAAGGAGGAACGATGGCGGAAGTTGTGGCCCACAAGGGACTGCTGAAGAAGACCAAGGTGCACGTGGACGACACTGGCGGCCCGGGCCGCCCGGTGGTGCTGATCCACGGCTGGCCGTTGTCGGGCGCGTCGTGGGAGCACCAGGTGCCCGCGCTGTCCGAGGCCGGCTACCGGGTCGTGCGCTACGACCGGCGCGGGTTCGGCCAGAGCGACAAGCCGATGACCGGGTACGGCTACGACACGCTGGCCGACGACCTGGACGGGGTGCTGACCGAACTCGACCTGCACGACGTCACGCTGGTCGGGTTCTCCATGGGCGGCGGTGAGGTGGCCCGCTAC
Organism: Streptosporangiaceae bacterium; assembly: GCA_036497405.1. Classification (GTDB taxonomy): domain Bacteria; phylum Actinomycetota; class Actinomycetes; order Streptosporangiales; family Streptosporangiaceae; genus Bog-532. The sequence goes on from DASXJM010000106.1 coordinate 6,215, forward strand.
GTCACCCGGCACGGCGAGGACCGGCTGCACAGCGTGGTGTTCGCGGCCGCGGTCACGCCGTACCTGATGCAGGACGACGACAACCCGGACGGGCCGCTGACCCGGGCGCAGGCGGTCCAGATGAACAACGACCTGACCGAGGACGAGGACGCCTTCTACGACCAGTTCATCACCCAGTTCTTCTCGGTCAACGGGAAGCTGGCCGTCAGCGAGGAAGAGCGGCAGAAGGCGCTGGCCCTGACCCGGCAGGCCGACAAGCAGGCCGCGCTGACCTGCATGACGTCGTTCGGCACCACCGACTTCCGGGAGGACCTGCCGCACCTGACCGTCCCCACGCTGGTGCTGCACGGGGACGGCGACGGCACGGTCCCGTTCGAAGGGTCCGGCCGCCGCACCCACGAGGCGGTCAAGCAGTCGGAGCTGCTGGTGCTGGCCGGGGCCCCGCACGGCTGCAACGTGAGCCACGCGGACGAGTTCAACCGGGGCCTGACCGGCTTCCTGGCCGGGTAGCCGTCAGACGACACGCCTGATTCCCGCGCGGACCAGGGCGTTCTTGCCGCGGACCACGGGGTTGGTGAGCTCGCCGATGCCGCTGATGCCGATGGTGACCTGATCGGCGGGCTGGAGGGTGAAGGGCAGGTCGGGGACCAGGCTGGTGCCGGTGGACAAGATGGCGCCGGCCGGGAAGTCGTCCTCGCGGAACAGGTAGCTGGACAGCTCGGGGATGCGGCGGCGCAGCCCGGAGGTGCTCGACTTGCCCTGCCAGGCGACCTGACCGTCACGGGTGATGGTCAGCTCGATGGTGAGGTCGTAGGGGTCGGGGATCTCCCAGGCCGGCCGGATCCAGGGGCCGATCGCGCAGCCACCCAGGTAGATCTTGGCCTGCGGCAGGTAGAGCGGATTCTGGCCCTCGATGGTGCGGGAGCTCATGTCGTTGCAGATCGTGTAGCCGGCTACCTCGCCGGCGTAGTTGAGCACCGCGGCCAGCTCGGGTTCGGGCACGTCGACTTGGGAGTCGGCCCGGACCGACACAGCCCGGCCGGGGCCACGGACCCGCCAGGACACCGATTTGAAGAAGATCTCGGGGCGCTCGGCGGTGTAGACCCGGTCGTAGACGTCGCCGGACTGCTCGCTCTCGTCGATGCGGGCGTCCCGGGACCGTTCGTAGGTGACGCCGGCCGCCCACACCTCGGTGCGGCCGTCGACCGGGGCCAGCAGTTCCACACTCTCCAGCGGCATCTGCTCTCCGCCGGTGACGCTCAGCAGGTCGCGGAGCTCGTCCACGGGCAGGGCCAGCAGGTCGGCCAAGGCCGGCGACCCGGGCAGGGTGGTCACCGAGCCGGGCCGGCTCCCGTTGGCGGACGCGGCGTTTTCGTCGATCACGCCTACCCGCGGTCCACCCTGGACGGCACCGTCCTGGCTCACCCTGCGAAACCTGATCAACCGCATCTGCGCCTCCTCGCCAGTGAGCCTAACGTGCGGCTGCGGGAACAAAGAGGACAGTGGGCCATGACGAGGAGGTCAGGGTGAGCATTGCGGTGGTAACCGGGGCCGGGGGGGCCATGGGGCAGGCGATCGCCCGGCGGCTGGCGGTGGACGGCCACGCCGTGGCCGTGGTGGACATCGACGCCGACGCGGTGGAAGTGACCCGCAAGGACGTGGCCGCCCACGGCGGCTCGGTGCGGTCCTGGACCATGGACGTGCGGGATGAGGACGCGGTCGCGGAGATGTTTGAGATGGTGGCCCTGCAGTCGGGCGGGACCGGGATCCTGGTCAACAACGCCGCCATCCGCCCGCACGCCCCGTTCCTGGAGATCACCCCGGCCCAGTACGACGACGTGCACGCGGTCAACCAGCGCGGCTTCTGGCTGTGCGCTCAGGCCGCGGCCCGGCAGATGATCGGGCTGGGCGGCGGCGCGATCGTCAACATCGCGTCGATCGTCACGCACGGCGGCTGGTCCGGGCTGGCGTCGTACGCGGCATCCAAGGGGGCGGCGGTGTCGCTGACCCGGGCGCTGGCCAGCGAGCTGGGCCCGCACAACATCCGGGTCAACACGGTCTCCCCCGGCGCCTTCCGGGCCACCGCCGACGACGGCCGCGACGACCCGGCCGAGTACCGCCAGTTCGTGCTGGACCACCAGGCCCTCAAGCGCCGCGGCACCCCGGACGAGCTGGCCGCGGTGGTGTCGTTCCTGGCTGGTCCGGACTCCTCGTTCATCACCGGCCAGACCATCGAGGTCAACGGCGGCTGGGTGATGGCCTGAGCGAGCCCGCCGCGCCACGGGCCTCATGGCGGGGGCGGGCGCTACGCTCCCGTCATGCTGGCGGACTGGGCAAACTTCGCGGTCATCACCGGGAGCGCGGCGGGCGCGCTGACCGGGCTGCTGTTCGTGGCGGTGTCGCTGAACCGGGACCGGATCGTGGGTCACCCAGGCCTCCGGGCCGAGGCCGCGCAGACCCTGACGTTGTTCATCCTCGCGCTGCTGCTGGCGACGTTGCTGGTGATACCGGGGATGTCGGCGCGGACCCTGGGCATCGTGCTGGTCGCGGTGGCGATCTTGTCGGGCGTGGTGCTCGGCCTGCAGTCGCGGAGCAAGCCCGGCGATGACCGCCCGGACCGCGGCCGCCGGGGCGGGCGGCGGGACCGGGGCCGGCCGAAGGCGGCCGCCGGCGAGCCCGCCTTCAAATTTTCCGACCTGAGCGCGGAGGACCAGCTCTACCGGCTGCTGGACGTGGTCAGCCCCAACCTGTTCTCGTTGCTGTGCATACTGATCGCCGGTTGCCTCCAGCTCGCGGGGGCCAACGGCCTGTACTGGCTGGCGGCCGCGGTGCTGCTGGCCCTGGGGGGCGGGGTGATCAACGCCTGGCTGTTCCTGACCCGGGCCCCGGCCCCGGACGCCGAGGGCAAAAAGAGTGAGGTCAAGGAGGCGGGATGACCGGTGACGCTGGGCTGGCCGGGGCCGACGTCGCCCGGCTCTTCCACACCGAGGCGGTGGCGCCGATCCTGGCCCGGGAGTTTCCCCGGCTGCGCTACGCGGCCGGGCGGCTCGGGTCCGGGTCGGACGTGCTCGGGCTGAACGACGCGATGAGCCGGGACCACGACTGGGGCTGCCGGCTGACCCTGCTGGTGGACCAGGCCGACGCGGCCGTGGTGCCGTTGGCCCGGGACCGGCTGGCGGCTGAGCTGCCGCCGACGTGGCGGGACCTACCGATCCGGTTCGCCACCACCTGGGACAGCTCGGAGTCGCACCAGGCCGAGGTGGCCACGGTCCGCGATTTCGCCCGGAGTCGGCTGGCGCTCGACCCGCTCGGCCCGCTGACCGCGGTGGACTGGCTGATGCTGACCGGGCAGGCCGTGCTGGAGGTCACGGCCGGCCCGGTGTTCAGCGACCAGACCACGGAACTGCGCCAGGTCCGGGAGGTGCTGCGCTGGTGCCCGGACGAGGTGGACCGGTACCTGCTGGCCGCAGGCTGGCTGCTGGTCAGCTACCGGCTGCCCATGCACGGCCGGGCCGCCGACCGGGGCGACGAGGCGGGATCGCGGGTCATCGCCGGGGCCATCGCCGGGGGCCTGCTGCGGCTGGCCCTGCTGGTGCACCGGCGCTGGGCGCCGTACGAGAAATGGCTCGGCACGGCGGTGCGCGGGCTGCCGGACGGCGCCGCCCTGACCGGCTTCCTGACCGCCGCGACCAGCGCGCCGGACCGGGGCGGCCGGGAGGAAGCCATGGCCGCCGCGGCCGAGATCATCCTGGATGTCCAGCGCGACCGGGGCGTGCCGGTCCCCCGGCCTGCCTTCAATCAGTACTGGGACCGGCCGTACCCGCACGTCAACCCGTCGATCATCCGCGGCCTCCGGGCCGGCATCAAAGACCCCGACCTGACCCGCCTGCCGGATGATCTGGGGGCGATCGAGCAATGGTGCGGCGACGTCGAGGTGCTGGCCCGCCCGGAGCGGCGGATCGCGCTGGCGGCGGCCTACCGCGCCTGGCTCCAGGCGACGTGAAGGGACTCCCGGCGGCGTGATAGGCATGCCTGCATGGGAGTTATTGAGGTCACGGCCGAGCGCACGGTGAACGCCCCCGCCGAGGCGGTCTACGGCCACATCCGGGACATGCACACTCATCCCAAGTTCCTGCCGCCGGCCTTCTCGGACTTCCACATCGAGTCCGGCGGGGTCGGGACCGGCTCGGTCACCCGGTTCAAGGTCACCGCCGGCGGCCGCACCCGCGAGTACCACATGACCGTGGATGAGCCCGAGCCCGGACGGGTCCTGCGGGAGTCCGATCAGAGCTCCAGCCTGATCACCAAGTTCATCGTGGACCCCGCGGTCAGCGGTTCATCCCTGGTGCAGATCTCGACCACCTGGCGGGGGGCCGGCGGCATCGGCGGCTTTTTCGAGCGGACCTTCGCGCCCCGGGCCATGAAGGCCATCTACGAGGACGAGCTCGCACGGCTGGACGCCTACGTCCGCGAGCAGCAGACCGCCTAGCCAGAGATTCATAACTAGGGATTCATAACTGTTGACTGTTGGCACCGGGCCGAAGCCAGGTAGCATCCGATGAAGACGGTGGGCGGGCGGCCAGTTTTCCCCCATCGTCTCCTGTGCCCCGGTCTCAACCCCCCGACACCGGGGCACAGCTTTTTCGTTTCAGCTAGCTACCTGACCGTGAGCGGCTGGTGGATCCGGCCCGCGGTGTTGGTCAGGGCCCGCCCGGTGCCGCCCCAGCGGAGCTGGATCAGCTCGGCCGCGATCGACACCGCGGTCTCCTCCGGGGTGCGGGCGCCCAGGTCCAGGCCGATCGGTGACCGCAGGCGGCTCAGCTCGTCCTCGGTCAGGCCGACTTCACGCAGCCGGGCCAGCCGGTCCTGGTGGGTGCGGCGGCTGCCCATGGCGCCGATATAGGCGGCCGGGGTGCGCAGGGCCACCTCCAGCAGGGGCACGTCGAACTTCGGATCGTGGGTCAGCACGCAAATCACCGTCCGGGCGTCCACGGTGGTGGCGGCCAGGAACCGGTGCGGCCAGTCCACGATGACCTCGTCCGCGTCGGGGAACCGGGATGAGGTCGCGAACACCTTGCGGGCGTCGCACACGGTGACGTGGTAGCCGAGGAAC
>DASXJM010000107.1:0-2730 GCA_036497405.1 Streptosporangiaceae bacterium
CTACGTCAAAAAGATGCTGCAGAGCCAGCGCGCCCGCGAGCAACTGCTGCCGCTGGCCGCGCAATACGCCAGCGAGAAGAAACGCCGCGAGGTCCTGGACCACGGCGACCAGATGGCCCTGGCGGCCCGGATCGCCTCCCGGCACCCCGAGGTCGGGCTGGCCGAGCGGAGCCGCTACCAGGTGGTGCTGCTGGACGAGTACCAGGACACCAGCCACGCTCAGCTGGTGCTGCTGCGGGCCCTGTTCGGCGGCGGGCACCCGGTCACCGCGGTCGGTGACCCGTGCCAGTCGATCTACGGCTGGCGCGGGGCCAGCGCCGGTAACCTGCGCCGCTTCTCCGAGGACTTCCCGGTCCTGCCCAAGACCCCGCGCCCGGGCGTGGCCGGCTGGCCCGCCCCGGTCAAGCTGCTGTCGACCAGCTTCCGGAACGCCGGCCGGGTCCTGGACACCGCCGCCGTGCTGCAGCAGCAACTCCGGGCCGAGGCCCCGGACGTGCCCCGGCTCCAGCCCGCCCCGGACCGCGAGGGCCGCGGCTGGGTGGCCTGCGCCCTGCTGGACACCATCGCCGCCGAGGCCGAATGGGTGGCCGGCCGGGTGAAGCGCCTGCTCATGCTGCCACCCGGCATCGCTCCCGACGGCCAGCCGTGGCCGGACGGCAGCAAGGCCCTGGTTCAGCCGTCGGATATCGCGATCCTGTGCCGCAAGCGGTCCCAGTTCCCGGCTCTGCGCCGGGCCCTGGAGGCCAGGGACATCCCGGTCGAGGTGGTCGGGCTGGGCGGCTTGCTCACCGTGCCCGAGGTTCAGGACGTGGTGGCCACGTTGCGGGTGCTGAACGACGCGGCCGGGTCGGACTCGCTGGTCCGGCTGCTGACCGGCCCGCGCTGGCGGATCGGCCCGCGCGACCTGGTCGCCCTCGGCCGCCGGGCCCGGGCCCTGGCCCGCGCCGACCAGGCCGAGGCCGAGACCGCCACCCAAAACACCCGAAACACCCAAAACACCCAGGCCGCTCAGGCCGAGCCGGCCGCCCCCGCCGACGACCCCGACGCCCTGGCCGAGGCCCTGACCGACCTGACCACCGACGCGGGCAGCCTGGTCGAAGCCCTCGACGACCTCGGTGACCCGGCCGCGTACTCGCACCCGGGCTACAACCGGTTCCGGTTCCTGGCCGGGGAACTGCGGACCCTGCGCGGCCAGCTCGGCCGGCCCCTGCCCGACCTGGTCGGTGAGATCGAACGCACCCTCGGCCTGGACATCGAACTGGCCTCGCGCCCGGGCGCGGACCCGCTGACCGCCCGGGCCGACCTGGACGCCTTCACCGACGCGGCCGACGATTTCGCGGGCTCCCGCGAGGAGCCGACCCTGGGCGCGTTCCTGGCCTATCTGGCCGCGGCCGAGACCGAAGAGTTCGGATTGGAGACCGGCCGGGTCGGGGAGACCGACTCGGTCAAGCTGGCCACCGTGCACACCTCCAAGGGCCTGCAGTGGGCCGCGGTGCTGGTGCCGGGGCTGTCGGCGGGGGAGCGGTCGCAGGTCTTCCCGGCCCGGCCGCGACTGTCCACCCGCTGGACCGACAACCCGCGGCTGCTGCCGTTCAGCCTGCGCGGCGACTCGGCCGACCTGCCGTCGCTGCGGGACCTGGACCCGGCCTCGGTCGACGCCTTCACCCAGCGCTGCGCCAACCGGGACCTGGCCGAGGAACGCCGGCTGATGTACGTGGCCGCGACCCGGGCCGCGTTCTGGCTCGGCTGCTCGGGCTACTGGTGGGGTGATGGGGCCAGCCTGATGGGTCCGTCGCCCTTCCTGGACGAGGTCCGGCGCGCCTGCCAGGCCGGTACCGGCCGCATCGACGAGTGGGCGGCCCCGCCCGACGCGGACGCGGTCAACCCGGCCCTGGCCGAGCCGGCCGCCGAGAACTGGCCCGCCACCCCGGCGGGCGAGCGTTACGACGCCGTCCGCGAGGCCGCCGCGCTGGTCACCGCGGCCATGAAAGACGCGCCCCCCGAGGAAGTGCCTCCCGAGGAAGTGCCCCCCGCGGAAGCGGCCCCAGAGGACGCCGAGCTCACTCCCGACGACCAGGCCCTGGTCGCGGCCTGGCAGCGGGACGCCGAGCTACTGCTGACCGAGCGCGAACGCCGCCGGTCCGACGGTGGCCTGCGCGTCACCCTGCCCGGGCATCTGTCGGTGTCGTCACTGGTCATGCTGGCCCGGGACCCGGCCGAGCTGGCCCGCCAGGTGCGCCGTCCCATGCCGCGCCCGCCCGCTCCCTACGCCCGTCGCGGCACCGCGTTCCACCAGTGGCTGGAGGAACGTTTCGGCCAGCAACGGCTGATCGACACCGACGACCTGTTCGGCGCCGACGAGCTGCTCGGCTTGGGCGACGGCACCGGCGACGGTAGCGGCGGCGGCACCGCTGACGGCCCGAGTCCGGCCGCCCGCGCCGAAGCCGAGGCCGAGGCCGACCTGACCGCCCTGCGCGACAAGTTCGAGGCCAGCGACTGGGCCGGTCGCTGGCCGCGCGAGGTCGAGGTCCCGTTCGAGACGCTGATCGGCGACCGGCTGGTCCGGGGCCGGATCGACGCGGTGTTCGACGACGCTCCCGACGGGCTGGTCGACGTGGTCGACTGGAAGACCGGTCAGCCGCCCAGGTCCGAACCGGAGCAGCACGCGGTCGCGGTCCAGCTGGCCGCCTACCGGCTGGCCTGGGCCGCCCTGGCCGGGGTGCCGGTGGA
>DASXJM010000108.1:0-3285 GCA_036497405.1 Streptosporangiaceae bacterium
CTGGCCGTCCGTCACCCCCAGCGCGAGGGCCTGGGCGAAGGCCTCGTTGTAGGCCAGGTACGACTGCCAGTCGCGGCGGAAGCCCGGCCCGAAACTGGGCTGGACCGGGGTGTCGAACAGCAGGTGCTGGACGAACCACAAGGTGGCGTTGGCCACCGCGTTGTAGGCGCCCTGGAAGGTGCCGGCCGGGATGTCGAGGGCCCGGACCGCGGTCCGCCCGCCCGAGGGCCGGCCGCTGTCGATCCCGAACCGGCGGCCGTCCGGGTCCTGGCGCGCGGCCGCCCGGTCGGCGTCGCTGAGCGCGGCGCAGATCCACACCACCTCGGCCCGCTCGGCCAGTGATGACAGCCCGGGCATGAGCCCGGAGACCAGGCCGCCCCCACCCCGGCGCGCGGTCAGGGTGCCGTCGGGCGCCATGGTGAACGACAACGGGCCGCGGTTCGACGCGACCAGCAACCGGGCCGGGGCTTGGTGACCGGGGCTGTCGTCCCCGCCGGTCTCGTCGTCGGCGGGGGGCTCTCCGTCCCCGCCGTCCGAGGCTTCTCCGGCATCGGCCTGCTGGCTCAGGCTGCTGTCGTGACCCATATTCCGGCAGGCTAGCGGAGGAAGTTTACGAGCCGGTTGCCAACCGTCAGCCGGAGCCGGGCCGCGCCCGCCCGGCGCCTGCCCGGGGCCGGTGGCCCGGCCCGGCTGGTGCGGCATTCGCCCTGATCGGTTAAAGTTCAGGTAAGGCCGGTTTCCGTCAGGAAACAGCCTGGTCGCGGGATCGCATCAAGAGCTCGCGGCACAACTGAATAGCTCATCTAGAGGGGTGGAGGGATCGGCCCGGTGAAGCCCCGGCAACCGTCACGATGATGCTGTGCCCGCGAGGATGACGCGAGGTCACGTCGTGAGAGGTGCCAACTCCGGCCTGAGGTCAAGGTGACCCGGGAAAGATGAGGAGAGGCCTCGCAAGTGAACTCTGCCACAGAACGAAACGACCACGCCGGAACCGGTTCGCCGGTGTCCCGCTTCGGTTACGCAACCCACCTGTCCTGCCGGGAGTGCGGGGTGACCCGCGACCTGGGACCCTTCTACGCCTGTGAGGAATGTTTCGGCCCCCTCGAGGTGGCCTACGACTTCCCCGCGCTGACCCGGGCCGAGATCGAGAGCGGCCCGCGCAACATGTGGCGTTACGCCAAGCTGCTGCCGGTGCCGTCGGACATCGCGAACCGGCCCACGCTCGACCCGGGCTACACCCGGCTGATCCGGGCCGACAACCTCGCCCACGCGCTCGGCATGCGCCGGCTGTGGATCAAGGACGACCGGGACAACCCGACCCACTCGTTCAAGGACCGGGTGGTGGCGGTGGCGCTGGCCGCCTCGCTGGAGATGGGGTTCAAGGTCCTGGCCTGTCCCTCGACCGGCAACCTGGCCAACGCGGTCGCGGCCGCGGCGGCCCGGGCCGGGATCCGCTCGGTGGTGCTGGTCCCGCGCGACCTGGAACAGCAGAAGATCCTCACCACCGCGGTCTACGGCGGCACGTTCGTGCTGGTCGACGGCAACTACGACGACGTGAACCGGCTCGCCTCCGAGCTGGCCGGCGAGCACGAGGACTGGGCGTTCGTGAACGTCAACGTCCGGCCCTACTACGCCGAGGGGTCGAAGACCCTGGGCTTCGAGATCGCCGAACAGCTCGGCTGGCGGCTGCCCGACCAGGTCGTGGTGCCGATCGCCTCCGGCGCGCAGCTGACCAAGGTGGACAAGGGGTTCCGGGAACTGGCCGGCCTGGGGCTGGTCGAGGAGACCAGCTGGAAGGTGTACGGAGCGCAAGCCACCGGCTGCTCGCCGGTGTCGGCCGCGTTCGCGGCGGGCCAGGACGTGGTCCGGCCGGTCCGCCCGTCCACCATCGCCAAGTCGCTGGCCATCGGTAACCCGGCCGACGGTCCCTACGTGCTGGACGCGGTGCGCCGCACCGGGGGCACGATCGCCGACGTGAGCGACGAGGAGATCGTCGACTCCATCAAGCTGCTGGCCGCCACCGAAGGTATCTTCGCGGAAACCGCGGGCGGGGTCACCGTGGGCGTGCTGCGCAAACTGCTCGCGGCCGGGCAACTGGACCCGGCCGCGGAAACCGTGATCATCAACTCCGGCGATGGCCTGAAGACGCTGGACGCAGTGGCGGGCTCCCTGCCCGAGCTGCCCGTCGTCCGGCCCACGCTGGAGTCCTTCCGAGAGGCAGGCGTCGAATAATGAGCGTGTCGGTCAGAATCCCGACCATCCTGAGGTCGTATACCGGTGGCGCGGCCGAGGTCGACGCGGAGCACGGCACGCTCCGTGAGGTGATCGCCGGGCTGGACACCGCCTACCCGGGCATCGCGGGCCGGATCGTGGACGACGGTGGCAAGCTCCGCCGGTTCGTCAACGTCTACGTGGGCGAGGAGGATGTCCGGTTCGCGCAAGGTCTGGACACCCTGGTCCCGTCCGGAGCGCAGGTTTCGGTCATACCGGCCGTGGCCGGCGGCTGAGAATTCCGCCCCGTTGGCCCTCATGCCCGGCGTAACCGTTTGCTCGCTGACTGTCCGCGCTTATCACCCGAGATCAGTCCCGTCCGGTTCGTGTACACGGTAATGTCTTGCATGGTCGCCATCGGTCAGACCCGCTCCTTGGCGTGGGCCGGGCCAAGCGATCGAACGGGTTCCGCGTTGCAAGGGCGGAGCTCGCGGCCCGAGCACAGTTAGGGAGTTGTGTGGAGATGGCTCAGGGCACCGTCAAGTGGTTCAACGCGGAGAAGGGCTACGGCTTCATCGCCGTGGACCAGGGCAAAGACGTGTTTGTCCACTTCTCGGCAATTCAAGCGGACGGCTACCGTTCGCTTGAAGAGGGCCAGCGAGTGGAGTTCGAGATTACGCAGAGCGAGCGAGGGCAGCAGGCCGAGGCTGTCCGGATCATCTGAGGCTCTGAAGTCGCAACCGGCCCGGTTCCCGTTCTGGGGCCCGGGCCGGTTCGCGTTTCTGTGGCCGCCTGATGCCGGCTGGCCGGCCGTTTGCACTCTCGGGGTGAGAGTGCTAAACATGGCGTTGGCACTCTCCCTATGAGAGTGACAGCGATTAGGCGGGATCGGGCGATGAGGCCTGTGTTCGCGGCAGGAAATGACTGTCCGCGGCCTGGCCGTCCGTCGCGGGCGTCGGCTCGATCCGCAAGCAAGCCACGGAGGACTGGACCTTATGGCAGCGAAGATGATCGCGTTCGACGAGGACGCCCGGCGCGGCCTCGAGCGCGGCATGAACCAGCTCGCCGACGCCG
>DASXJM010000109.1:0-3434 GCA_036497405.1 Streptosporangiaceae bacterium
CCGCGCTCCCCGGCGCCGCCGAGCCCAGCGCGGGTCCAGCAAGCTTTGTCGGCCGCAGTTTCACGTGAAACTGGGGCTCTTTCGACCGACGGCGCCCGGGTGCGGGCCCCGATCGGGAACGGACTGGAGGACGCGATGCCAGGGGGAACGGCGGCCCAGGAGGACGGCCAGGCCGGCGGGGTGGTCATCCCGGACGTCCCGCAGAACCCACGGGACACCCCGATTGCCCGCGCGGCTGAGGCTGCGGTCGGCGTCCGCGGGGCCGGAGACAGCGATCAGTGGCCACACCCGGCCAACTGCCGGATCATGACCATCGCCAACCAGAAGGGCGGGGTCGGTAAGACCACCACCGCCGTCAACCTGGCCGCCAGCCTGTCCCAGCACGGGGTGCGGGTGCTGGTGATCGACCTGGACCCGCAGGGCAACGCCTCGACGGCCCTTGATGTCGATCACCGGGTCGGCACGCCCTCGGTGTACAACACGCTGGTGGAAGACCGCCCGCTGGCCGACATCGTCAAGCCGGTCGAAGGCCTGCCCGGCCTGTACTGCGCCCCCGCCACCATCGACCTGGCCGGGGCCGAGATCGAACTGGTCCCGCTGGTGGCCCGGGAATCCCGGCTGGCCCGCGCGGTGGCGGCCTACGACTCGTCCAACCTGGACTACATCCTCATTGACTGCCCGCCGTCGCTGGGTCTGCTGACCCTGAATGCGCTGGTCGCGGCGCGCGAGGTGCTGATCCCTATCCAGTGTGAGTACTACGCGCTGGAAGGCCTGGAGCAACTGCTGCGCACCGTGGATCTGGTCAAGGGTCACCTCAATCAGGATCTGCAGATCTCCACCATCCTGCTGACCATGTATGACGGCCGGACCCGGTTGGCCTCCCAGGTCGCCGACGACGTGCGCTCCCACTTCGGGGACGTGGTGCTGCAGTCGATCATCCCCCGCAGCGTCCGAGTGTCCGAAGCCCCCAGCTACGGGCAGTCGGTCATCACCTACGACCCCGGTTCGAGCGGGTCCCTGGCCTACGTCGAAGCCGCCCGCGAACTGTCTCAGCGCTACCCCGAGATGGCCAGCTGACCTTCCGGCCCGGCAGGCGCGGCTAGCTGGTCGCCGTGCTCGTCCACAGCGGGATGTGGTTGGCTGTGGATAACAAGGATCAATTGCGGTTGGTGGCTGCGGCGGCCGCGGCCGATTCTTCGCTCCTGCAAGCGTTTGCGGTACGAAGGGCGCCCCCGGCTTCTGCGAGCCATGTTGCGGGTGCCTGTGGAGAGTCGGGTGTGACTGAGGCGCTTGGTCCCTCCTTCGGCGCGACCACTCTCACTGTCCGAGAAGAGTTGGCGTGAACCCCAGTCCCCCACTCCGGCGATGCGCGGAGCTCCACTCCAGCGGTTGGCGGAGCCGGCGTGACTGGTGAGCCCGAACCAGCGGATCTGGACGCGGTCGGGATTGATCCGCTGACGGCGCCGCTCGCCTATCCGGGCCTGCCGCCGTGGCGCCCGGCCGTGGTGGTCACCGCTACCGAGGTGCTCGCCCTCCAGCCCGAAGGCGACCGTCCCCTCGGACGGTGGATCGTGCGGTCGAAGCCTGAGTCCGAGTCTGCGTCCGAGTCTGCGTCCGGAGGTGAGTTGGGGCCCGGTTTTGCGGCTCGGGAGCCAATTTCCGGCCCCAACGGCTTCGTGGAGAGCGATCCTAAGGCCGGTTTCTCCCCGGCGACGGGTCGCTGGGAGCGATCGGCGGCGCAGGATCGCTCCCTCGACAGCCTTTTGCAGGCCACAAACGGTCCTCCGGTGGGGGCCCGGACCCCGGTTCTGGCCGTCGGTTCCAACGCGTCGCCGGCTCAGGTGCGCCGGAAGCTGGCCAACGCGGGCCTGGCCACCCAGGTTCCGATCACCGCGGTGACCGTGCGCGGCCTGACGGTGGGGGTCTCCGCTCACGTCAGCCGGCCGGGGTACCTGCCGGCCACCCCAGTGCCCGACCCGACCGGAGAGTCCGACCTGTGGGTGCTCTGGCTGGACGCCGCCACCCTCGACGCGGTCGACGCCACCGAACCCAACTATCACCGGGTCCGGCTGCCGGCCCGGTGTCCCGTACACCTGACTTCGGGCCAGGCGGTGACCGACGTATGGGTGTACGTGTCCCGGCACGGTCACCTGCTCAACGCCGCAGGCCAGCCGCGGCGGCTCACCGATCAGGCCACGCTCATCACCGCGCTGCTGGCGGAACTGCCCGCGCTGCGCGAGCTGGCCGGGACCGATCCGGAGCAGTGGATCGAGCGGACGCGCGACCCCACCGTCCGGGCCGCCGTCCGAGAACTCTTCCGCAGCGCGGGCCGAGTGGGTCCGGCCGGCAGGTTCTGAACCTTTTCATCGCCTTGAGACGATCGGGAAGCGGCCGGGAGAGGGCCGGAATCGGCCCGGAGTGGCCGGGAGGCGGTCCGAAAGCGGCCCGGGGGCCGGTCGTCAACTTATCCACAGGCTTTTCTTGCCAAGCTGCCAGCTATGAAATCACCTGGCAGGATAGCTAGTGGGTATCAGCGGGGTGGATCAAGGAGACACGGTGACTCAGCAACGGCGTGGGCTCGGCAAGGGCCTCGGCGCGCTCATTCCGGCTACGACGGGCACCGGTGAGCCCGAGTCGGCGCGGGCCGGGGCGACCGGGCTGCGCCGGTCGCAGCAGTACGCTCCCACCGCGGACTCCCCCGCCGGCCCCGATGCGGCTGACGCCGAAGCCCAGCCCATCGCCGGCGCCTACTTCGCCGAAGTGGCGATCGGCTCGATCACGCCCAACCCGCGCCAGCCGCGCACCACCTTCGACGAAGACGCCCTGGATGAGCTCGCCTCCTCCATCAGCGAAGTCGGCTTGCTGCAGCCGGTCGTGGTCCGTGAGGTCATGCCGGGCCGGTACGAGCTCATCATGGGTGAGCGGCGCTGGCGAGCCAGCCAGCGCGCCGACCTCGAGCACATTCCCGCCATCGTGCGCGAGACCGCCGACACCGACCTGCTGCGCGACGCGCTGATGGAGAACCTGCACCGTCAGCAGCTCGACCCGCTGGAGGAAGCGGCCGCGTACCAGCAGCTGCTGGACGACTTCGGGGCCACCCACGAGCAGCTGGCCCGGAAGGTCGGCCGCTCCCGGCCCCACATCTCCAACACCCTCCGGCTGCTGAACCTCCCCCCGTCGGTGCAGAAGCGAGTGGCGGCGGGGGTCCTGAGCGCGGGTCATGCCCGGGCCCTGCTCTCACTGGACGATCCGGCCGCCCAAGAGCGTCTGGCCCACCGCATCGTGGCCGAGGGCCTGTCGGTCCGGGCCGTAGAAGAGATCGTGGCCGTCGACGACGGCGAAAAAGAGCGCCCGCGCCGCCGAGTCGGAGCCAAGCCGGTGGCCCCCGGCCTCCGTGACCTCGCCGACCGCCTCTCCGACGCCCTCGAAACCCG
>DASXJM010000110.1:0-11780 GCA_036497405.1 Streptosporangiaceae bacterium
GCCGTGCTGCTTGGCGTAGGACTCGATCTTGGCCCCGGTCCCGGAGGTCAGCGGGTCCATGATCAGGACGGTGGCGCCCTTGGTGATGTCTTCCTGGGCGTCGGTGAACTCGGTCGAGTCGCTGCCCTGGGCGTTCTGCACCGAGAACTGCGACGACGACAGACCGGCCGACTGCAGGGCCTTGGTCAGGTACGGCGCGTCGAACTCGGTGTACCGGGCCGAGGTGACGGTGTCGGGCAGGATGACCCCGACACTCCCCTTGCCCTTGCTCGCCAGCGGCTTCAGCTTGGCCATGGCCGAGAAGTCGCGGGTGAAGTCCGACGTGGCAATGCTCGGCGTGCTGCTGGACGAACCGCCGCTGCTGGCGGAGGCGCTCGACGACGGCGACGAGCTGCCGCCACCGCTGCTGCTACAAGCAGCGAGGGCGACACCGGCGGTAACCGCCAGCGCCGACGTCCAGCTAATTTTGGTCGTCAGATTCAAAAGATCACCTCGAGAGTAGGCAAGACCACGGCCCGATGCGCCAGCAACATTGACCAGGCATCAGTCCACGCGGGAGTCACCGCGGTCTCAGCTTTTGACGGAAACCATAGAGCTGTCTGAATTAACGGGGCCTTAACATCGCCGCCGCGTCATAAAAATAGTGTGAACAAGACAGGCCGCTAACCCGCCCGGGTGGGGTTACTCCGGGGCGAAACGGTAGCCCGCGCGGGGCTGCGTGAGGATCAACGGCTCGCCGCCCTCGGTCTCCAGCTTGGCCCGCAGCCGCCGGACGTAGACCCGGACGTACTCGGTCTCGGTCTCGTACCCCAGACCCCAGACCCGGCGCAGCAGGTGGGAGTGGGTCAGCAGCTTGCCGCGGTTGGTGGCCAGCTCGCGGAGCAGGGCGAACTCGGTCGGCGTCAGGTGAACCGGCTGACCCAGCCGGGTGACCTGCTGGCGGGCCAGGTCGATGGTGATGTCGCCGGCCGCGATGACCGGGGTCTGCGGCTCCGGCAGCACCGCCGGGCGGGTCCGGCGCAGCGTGGCCGTGATCCGGGCCAGCAGTTCCTCGATGCTGAACGGCTTGGTCAGGTAGTCGTCGGCGCCCATGTTGAGCGCGGTGACCTTGTCCCGTTCGCCGCCGCGGGCCGACACCACGATGATGGCGACCAGGGACCGCTCCCGGATCTGCCGGCACAGCTCGAACCCGTCGGCCTCGGGCAGCATCAGGTCCAGCAGCACGATGTCCGGGTCCTCGGTCTCCAGCAGTTTGAGGACCCGCATGCCGTCCTGGGACACCACCGTGTCGAACCCGCGCACGGCCAGATTGGACCGGATCAGGTCGACGATGTTGGGGTCGTCCTCCACCACCAGGACGCGGGTGTTGGCGGTGGTGTCAGGCATGGTCTTCCTCTCCGGCGGGGGTTCCCCCGGGCACCAGGACCAGCGCCCCGGCGGCCTCGCCCGGGTCCCCGGGCACGTCGGCCGGCAGGCAGACCCGGAACCGGGTCCCCCGCGGCAGCCGCTCCAGCTCGATCCGGCCCTGATGGGCCTCGGCGATGCCCTGGGCGATGGACAGGCCGAGCCCGGCCCCGCCGGTGCGGGTCCGGCGGCGGCGGCCGGCCTCGAACGGCGCGGCCGCGACCTCGTCGGGGATGCCGGTTCCGTTGTCGGTCACGCTGATCACCACCTCGGCGTCGGCCGTCTCGGCGGTGACCCAGACCCGGGTCCCGGGCGGGTTGTGGCCGACCGCGTTGTTGATGAGGTTGACGAAGACCTGTTCCAGCCGGTCGTGGTCGGCCCAGATGACCGGCAGGTTCGGGTCGCACTGGACCGAGACCGCGGTCACGGCGGCCGGTGGCAGGCAGGCCACCGCGGCCTGGACCACCAGCGGCAGGTCGCACCAGTCCGGGGCCAGGCGCATCAGGCCCGATTCGATGGTGGAGAAGTCGAGCAGGTCGTCGACCAGCCGGCCGAGCCGGGCCGATTCGGCCGCGATGCGGTCCAGGAACCGGTCCTGTGAGCTGCGGTCCCAGGTCACGTCGGTCTGCATGAGGCTGGAGGCGTAGCCGCGGATCGCGGTCAGCGGCGTGCGCAGCTCGTGGCTGAGCCGGGACAGGAAGTCCCGCTGCAGCTCACCGGACCGGCGTAGGGCGGTGGCTTCCTGGTGGGCCAGCCCGGCCTCCTCCCGGTCCAGGGCCAGCCGCAGGGAGTGGGCGGCGTCCTCCATCAGCGCGATCTCCTCCTGGGCGGCCTTGGCGCTGGGCTGATTCCAGCTGGCCAGCAGCACGGCCGGACCGTTGGCGGCGGTGAACGGGACCAGCCGGACCCGGCGGCCCTGGCCGGTGGTGAGCTGGCGGGGCGTCCCGTCCGGATAGGCCTCGGCCAGCGTGTGGTCCGCGGCCTCGCGCAGCGCGGGCGACGCTTCGGCCGGATCGCCACCGGTGTCGGTGCCCTGCGGCCCCACGTAGGCCCGCCACTGCGGCTCCTGCCCGTCCGGCCGGGTCAGCAACGCCACCTCGTCGGCCTGCAGGCCGTGCCGCAGCGCCTGGGCCGCAATGACCAGGCCCTCGCTCACCTGCGCCGGGCCGGCCAGGTTCTCCAGCATCTCCCGGATCGTCTCCAGCACCCGGTTACGCGCGGTGGCCTGCTCCAGCAGCCGGTCCCGCTCGATGGCACTGGCCGCGTAGCCGGCGTAGAGCGTGACCAGCTGCAGCTCGTGCCGGTGCGGCATGCCCGCCTCGGGCCGGAACACGGTGATGATGCCGCTCAGACCGCCCGGGCCCGCCACCGGGACCGACCACGAACTGCCGATCTCGGCCAGGTCGGTCCGGCCGCGGAACCGCGACCAGGCCGCACTGGAGTGGACGTCGGCCTCGATGACCGGCCGCTGGCTGGCCGCGGCCAGGCCGACCGGGCCGCCCCCGGGGCCGAACGGCAGCTGGGCCCACGGGCTCAGCTCGCCGGGCGCGAACCCGAGGGTGGCCGCGCAGACCAGCGACTGGTCCGGGCCGGGGCCGGACCCCGGATCGGAGACCAGGTGGATGCAGAGCCGCTCGGCGTTCAGCGCGGCGCCGAGCGCGGACATGATCAGGGACAGGCTGGACGAGGCGTCGGCCGACACCAGCCGGTCGGCCAGGCCGTGCAGCCGGGTGAGCTGACGGCGGGCGGTGGAGTCCACCGGCTGGCCCGAGATCAGCGCCACCACGTCGTCCGGGTGGGTGCTGACCGGGTCCAGGTCGGCGACGACCCGGCCCTGGCGCAGCACCACGATGCGGTCGGCCAGCCGGAACATCTGATCGATGTCGTGGCAGGCCAGCAGGATCGTGGTGCCCTTCGCACGCAGCCCGGCGATGAGCTCCTCGACCTGAGCCGACTCCATCACCCCCAGCGAGGCGGTCGGCTCGTCCAGGGCCAGCAGCCGGGGTTTGCTGCCCATGGCCCGGGCCACCGCCACCAGCTGGCGCTGACCACCGGACAGCGCGCTGACCTGGCGGGTGGTGTCACGCAGCGGGATGCCCAGGCTGTCGAGCAGGGCGGCCGCGGTCCGGTGGAAGCGGCTGTCGGAGAACAGCATCAGGCGCGACTCGCGGCCGAGCAGCACGTTGGCCGCGATGTCCAGGTTCTCGCACAGGGCCAGGTCCTGCCAGACCACGGCCACGCCCTGCCGGGCCGCGGCGGCCGGGTCCGGGGCGACCCGGCGGCCGGAGATGTAGATCTCACCCTGGCTGGGGGCGATGTCCCCGGCGATACAGCGCACCAGGGTGGTCTTGCCCGCGCCGTTCTCGCCGGCCAGCGCGATCAATTCGCCGGGACGGACGGTCAGGCTCACGCCGTCCAGGGCCTGGACCGCACCGAACCGGGCGGACAGACCGGACACCGACAGCAGCGGCGTCGCCGCTTGCTGGGCCAACTCGGAGGCTGCGACCATTCACTCATTGTGTGGCCTGTCCGGCCAGCTCGCCAATTGCGGCGCTATCGTTCGGTGCAATGGACAGCACCCGGCCCGCCGGGCCCGCCCGCGACGAGCCCGATGGCGTCCTGTTTCCCGGCCGCGGCGAGATGGCGCGCCGGATGCGGGCCTACCCGTGGGCGGAGTCCGCCCTGGGCGATCCGCACGACTGGCCGGCCAGCCTGCGGACCGCGTGCCGGATCTGTCTCACCTCACGGTTTCCGATGATCGTGTGGTGGGGACCGGACCTCACGTTCTTCTACAACGACGCCTACCTGCCCCTGCTCGGCAGCAAGCACCCGGCCCTGGGCAAGCCGGGTGAGACCGTGTGGACGGAGATCTGGGACATCATCGGCCCCATGCTGGCCTCGGTGATGAGCAGCGGCGACGCCACCTGGTCAGAAGACCTGCTGCTGCCGATGGACCGGCACGGCTACTGGGAAGAAACCTACTGGACCTACTCCTACAGCCCGCTGCACGACGACGAGGGCGTGGTGCGGGGGGTGTTCACCGCGGTCAGCGACACCAGCGAACGGGTCATCGGCGAGCGGCGGCTGGCCGCCCTGCAGGACCTGGGGTCGCAGGCGGGCCGGGCCCGCAGCGCGGCCGAGGCCAGCCAGCTGGTCGGCCGGGCGCTGGCCGGGGCGGCCGACGTCCCGTTCGCCGCCGTTTACCTGCGCCGACCGGACACCGGCGAGCCCGTGCTGGCCGCCACCAACGCGCCCGGGGCGCCCCCGGTCCCGCTCGCGGCCGGACCCGGCGACTGGCCCGTGGCCGACGTGCTGCGCACCGGCCAGCCGGCCACCGTGACCGACGTGGCCCGCCGGTTCGAGGACCTGCCGTCCGGTGGCTGGGAGACCACGCCGACCGAGGCCATGGTGCTGCCGCTGCCCGGCGAGCTGGGCGGCCCGCCGGTGGGGGCGATGGTGCTGGCGGCCCGGGCCGCGCGGGCCCTGGACGACGCCTACCGGTCGTTCCTGGGCCTGGTCGCCCAGCAGACCAGCGCGCTGATCAACGGGGCCGTGGCCTACCAGGTCCAGCAGCGCCGGGCCGAAGACCTGGCCGACCTGGACCGGGCCAAGACCACCTTCTTTTCCAACATCAGCCACGAGTTCCGCACCCCGCTCACCCTGATCATGGGCCCGCTGGAGGAGCTCCGCTCCCGGGTGCCGGACACCGATGAGGCGACCCGGCAGGAACTGGACGTCATCCACCGCAACGGCCTGCGGCTGGGCAAGCTGGTCAACACGCTGCTGGACTTCTCCCGGATCGAGGCCGGGCGGATGCAGGCCCGGTACGAGCCGGTCGACCTGGCCGCCTTCACCGCCGACCTGGCCAGCGTGTTCCGGTCCGCGGTGGAACGGACCGGGCTGGCCTACCAGGTGGACTGCCCGGCCCTGCCCCACCTGGTCCACGTGGACCAGGAGATGTGGGAGAAGGTCGTCCTCAACCTGCTCAGCAACGCGCTCAAGTTCACCTTCGAGGGTGGCATCACCGTCTCGCTCCGGCCCGACGGCGACCAGGCCGTGCTGCGCATCGCCGACACCGGCGTCGGGGTGGCCGCCGACGAGATGCCCCGTCTGTTCGAGCGCTTCCACCGCATCCCCAACGCGCGGTCGCGGTCGAACGAGGGCAGCGGCATCGGGCTGGCGCTGGTGCGGGAACTGGTCGGCCTGCACGGCGGCACGATCACCGCGGCCAGCACCGAGGGATCCGGGACCGAGTTCACCATCCGGCTGCCGTTCGGCCGCGACCACCTGCCCGCCGGTCACGTGGCCGACGCGGCCGCGCCCAGCATGGTGTCGGCGGTGGCCGACCCGTTCCTGGAAGAGGCGCTGCGCTGGCTGCCGGAGAACGTACCCGCCGTCGGCGCGCTGCCCGCGGCCCCGCCGGCCCCGGCCGCGGCCGGGCCGGACACCGACGGCCCGGCCCGGGTCCTGGTCGCGGACGACAACGCCGACATGCGCGAGTACCTGGAGCGGCTGCTGCAGGTCAGGTACGAGGTCATCACCGTCGCCGACGGGCTCACCGCGCTGGACACGATCCGGGCCGACGCCCCCGAGCTGGTCATCAGCGACGTGATGATGCCGGGCCTGGACGGCCTGGCCCTGGTGGCCGCGCTGCGTTCCGACCCGCGCACCGCCGACGTGCCGGTCCTGCTGCTGTCGGCCCGGGCCGGCCAGGAGGCGGCGATCGAGGGGCTGGAGGCCGGCGCCGACGACTACCTGGTCAAGCCGTTCTCGGCCGCCGAGCTGCTGGCCCGGGTCCGGGCCAACGTCGAACTGGCCCGGCTGCGCACCCATCACAACCGGTGGCGCGCGGCCCTGATCGACTCGCTGCACGAGGGGTTCTTCCTGTGCGACGAGACCGGCGCCGTGACCGAGATCAACGCGGCCTTCACCGACATCCTCGGGTACGGCCCGGACGGCCTGCCGTACCCGGCGGCGCACCCCTGGTGGCCGCGGGCGGACACCGACCCGGAGGGTTTCCGGCTGGTCAGCGCGGTCTTCGAGCAGCTCATGGACCAGAGCCGGGGCAGCTTCGTGGCTCCGGTCACGCATCAGGACGGGCACCGGCTGTGGGTCGCGGCCAGCTTCAACGAGGTGCACGACCCCGACACCGGGCGCCGCGTGGTCGTGGGCACGCTGCGGGACATCACCACCGAGCACTACGCCGGCCAGCGCGAGCAGGCCCTGGCCGCCATGGGCCTGCTGCTGTCCCGGGCCACCAGCGTCCCCCAGGCCATCGAGGGCGCCCTGCACGAACTGCAGCGGCTCTGGCGGACACCCCGCGCCCTGGCCGTGACCTGGGACGACGGTGACCAGCCGACGCTGCTCAGCACCGGCCCGGAGCGCGACTGGGACGCGCTGCCGGCTCCGCTGCGCGCGGAGATCGAGGCCTTGCGGCAGCGGCCGCCGCTGACCCCCACCGACGGGGCGGGCCCCGCGGTCGGGGTCACCGTCGAGCACCCGCAGGGCCGGCTGGCGGTGTGGGTCGAGCTGGGCGCGGGCCGCCCGTTCAGCGCCGAGGACCGGGCCCTGCTCGCGCTGCTGTGCGGCTACCTGGGCCAGGCGCTGCACCGGGTCCACCAGAGCGACCAGCAGCGGGAGACCGCCCTGGTGCTGCAGCGGGCCATCCTGGGCCCGGCCCGGCTGCCCGCCGGTTTCGCGGCCCGCTACGAGCCCGCCAGCCGCCCGCTCGAGGTGGGCGGGGACTGGTTCGACATCGTCGAGCTGCCCGACGGGCGGACCGGCATCGTGGTCGGCGACTGCGTCGGGCACGGGCTCGACGCCGCCACCGTGATGGGCCAGCTGCGCAGCGCCTGCCGGGCCCTACTGCTGCAGGACGCCAGCGCGGCCCAGACCCTGACCGCCATGGACCGGTTCGCGGCCCTGATCCCGGGCGCGATCTGCAGCACGGTGTTCTGCGGCATCCTCGACCCGGACGCGAGCCGGCTCACCTACAGCAGCGCGGGCCACCCGCCCGGCATCCTGGCCTGGCCGGACGGCCGCGTCGAGCTGCTCGACGGCGGCCGCTCCTATCCGCTCGCGGTCCGGCCCGGCATCGAGCGCACCGAGGCCAGCTGCACCGTACCGGCCCGGGCCACCCTGCTGCTGTACACCGACGGGCTGGTCGAGCGGCGCCGCCGATCGGTCAACACCGGCATCGCCCGGGCCGGGACGGTCCTGCTCGCGGGGGGCGAGGCCGGGGTGGAGGAGCTGGCCACCGAGCTGATGACCACCATGGCCCCGCGCGATGGCTACGAGGACGACGTGGCCTTCGTCATGTACCGGCACCCGGCCCCGCTCGACCTGGCCTTCCCGGCCGAATCGGCCCAGCTGGCCCCGGTCCGGGCCGCGCTGCGGGACTGGCTGAACCGGTGCGCGCTCACCCACCGGGCCGCCCAGGACGTGCTGGTCGCGGCGGGCGAGGCCTGCGCCAACGCGATCGAGCACGGCCATCGCCACGCCCCCGGCGAGCAGGTCCGGCTGCACGCGGCCGCGACCGTTTCGCAACTCCGGCTCACCGTGACCGATACCGGCCGCTGGAAGGATTCCCAGCCGGGTCGCAACCCGCACCGCGGGCACGGCATCTCGCTGATGCGCGCGCTCATGCACCACGTCACCATCGAGCCGGGCTCAGCCGGCACCATCGTCGACATGCAGCTCAGGATCTCGTCATGACCACTCCGCTCACCCTCTCCACCGACCAGCGCCCGGACGGCACCGCGGTGCTGACCGCCGTCGGCGAGATCGACATGAGCAACGCCGGCCAGTTGCGGGACGCCCTCGACCGGGCCGGCGACGGGCCGCTGGTCATCGACCTGACATCGTGCGACTACCTGGACAGCGCGGGCCTGACCGTCCTGTTCACCCACGCCGACCACATCGAGCTGGTGGCCGCCCCTCTCCTGGTCCCGGTGCTCAGGATCTCCGGCCTGTCCGACCTCGCCGAGGTCCGCCAGGCCGGCCCCGAAGCCGACGCCGCCGCCCAGTGACCCCGGTCAGTGGGACTCGCGGTTGACCTCGTGGCCGCTGGCGCCGCGGAGAAAGTCCAGGTCGGCGCCGTTTTCGGCGCCCTCGACGCTGTTGACGTAGAGGAGTTCCCAGCCTCGGCGCGGCTTGGCCACGGCGTCGGCCATGGCCTGGGCGACCGGGCGCTCGGCCAGTTCGTCCTCGCTGAGCTCGACGTCGACCCGGCGCCCGGGCACGTCGAGGACGATCCAGTCGCCGGTCCGGATCCGGCTCAGCGGGCCGCCCGCCGCGCCCTCGGGTGAGACGTGCAGGACCACGGTCCCGTAGGCGGTGCCGCTCATCCGCCCGTCACAGATGCGGACCATGTCGCGGACGCCCTCCCGCAACAGCTTGGCCGGCATCGGCATGTTCGACACCTCGGGCATGCCCGGGTAGCCCTTGGGGCCACAGCCCCGCAGCACCAGCACCGAGTCGGCGTCCACGTCCAGGTCCTCGTCGTCCAGCCGGCTGTGCAGGTCCTCGATCGAGTCGAACACCACCGCCCGGCCCCGGTGCTGCAGCAGGTGCGGCGAGGCGGCGGCCGGCTTGATGACCGCCCCGTTCGGGGCCAGGTTGCCGCGCAGCACGGCGATGCCGGCCGCCTCCTGCACCGGCTCGGCCCGGGTCCGGATCACCTCGCGGTCCCAGATCTGGGCCTCGTTCAGGTAGTCGGTCAGCGGCTTCCCGGTCATGGTCAGCGCGGACGGGTCGAGCAGCTCCCTGACCTCGCGCAGCACGGCCAGCAGACCGCCCGCCCGGTGGAAGTCCTCCATCAGGAACTGCCCGGCCGGCTGCAGGTTGACCAGCAGTGGCACCTCGGAGCCGATCCGGTCGAAGTCGTCCAGGGTGAGCTGGATCCCCAGCCGGCCGGCGATGGCCAGCAGATGCACCACCGCGTTGGTCGAGCCGCCCAGCGCGGCCAGGGCGACGATCGCGTTGTGGAACGACGCCTCCGACAGCACCTGGCTGGGCCGCCGCTCGGCCCGCACCATCTCCACCGCCAGCACCCCGGTCCCGTGCGCCTGGGCCAGCAGGCGGCTGTCCGGCGCGGGCAGCCCGGCCGTGCCGGGCAGGGTCGTGCCCAGCACCTCGGCCAGCAGCCCCATCGTCGAGGCCGTGCCCATCGTGTTGCAGTGACCGCGGCTGCGGATCATCGACGACTCGGCGGACAGGAAGTCGGCCTGGGACAGCTTGCCCGCCCGCACGTCCTCACTCAGCCGCCACACGTCGGTGCCACAGCCCAGCGGCTGGCCGCGGAAGGTGCCGTTCAGCATGGGCCCCCCGGGCACCACCACGGCGGGCAGGTCCACCGAGGCCGCCCCCATCAGCAGGGCGGGAATGGTCTTGTCGCAGCCACCGAGCAGCACCACCCCGTCGATCGGGTTGGCCCGGATCATCTCCTCGATGGCCATCGCGGCCATGTTGCGCCACAGCATCGCGGTCGGCCGGACGTTGGTCTCGCCCAGCGACACCACCGGCATCTCCAGCGGGACACCGCCCGCCTCCCAGATCCCGGCGGCCACGTGCTGACCGACCTCGCTCAGGTGCCGATTGCAGGGCACCAGGTCCGAGGCGGTGTTGGCGATCGCGATCTGCGGGCGCCCGGTGAAGGCGGAGTCGGGCAGGCCGCGGCGCATCCAGGCCCGGTGGAGAAAGCCGTCCCGGTCACTGCCCTCGTACCAATGGTTGCTGCGCAGATCGGTCATCGTTTTCCTGCTCCCGGCATGTCGCTCTAATATGCGGAACGCCATGGACGTTACCCCTGCTCGCGCAGCACGGACCAGGTAGGCCGGCGTGCGCGCGTTCGTCATCACCGGGCCCGGACGGGCCGAGGTCCGCGACATCGAGCCACCCGAGCCCGGGCCGGGTCAGGTGGTGGTGGACGTGGAGCGGGCCGGGGTGTGCGGCACCGATGTCGAGTTCTACACCGGCCACATGGTGTACCTGCGGACCGGTGAGGCCCGCTATCCGGTCCGCATCGGGCACGAGTGGTGCGGCCGGGTGATCCGGGCCGGCGACGAGGACAGCGCGTCCTGGATCGGCCAGCGGGTGACCGGGGACACCATGCTCGGCTGCGGCCACTGCCACCGCTGCCGGAGCGGCCGCCAGCACCTGTGCGCGGACCGGTTCGAGATCGGCATCCGGGGCGGCTGGCCCGGCGCCCTGGCCGAGCAGTTGCTGGTCCCGGCCTCGGCCCTGCTGCCGTTGCCGGAGGGCATCGGCCCCACCGCGGGCGCCCTGGTCGAGCCGGGCGGCAACGCGCTGCGCGTGGTCCGGGCCACCCAGGACCGTGTTAGCCAGGACCGGGCTAGCCAGGACCGGGCCGGGCAGCGGCTGCTGGTCATCGGGCCGGGCACGATCGGGCTGCTGGCGGCGCTGATCGCCCGCGCCCGGGGTGCCGACGTGCACCTGCTCGGCCAGGAGGAGCGCTCGCTGCGGTTCGCCCGGTCGCTCGGCTTCGGCCAGGTGTGGGTGCGGGACACGTTGCCGGCGGGGTTGTTCGACGCGATCATCGACGCCTCCACCGGCGTGGAGATGCCGTCGCTGGCCACCGAGCTGGTCGAGCCGGGCGGGCGGATCGGCTACATC
Source organism: Streptosporangiaceae bacterium (assembly GCA_036497405.1). Classification (GTDB taxonomy): domain Bacteria; phylum Actinomycetota; class Actinomycetes; order Streptosporangiales; family Streptosporangiaceae; genus Bog-532. Next base: position 11,038 of record DASXJM010000110.1, read on the forward strand.
GGCCTGTCGGCCGAGCCCAGCCTGATCGACACCCGCACGCTGGTCCTCAAGGATGTCACCGCCAGCGGCGTGCTCAGCGCGTCCGGTGGCCTGGCCGAGACCATCGCCCTGTACGCCGACGGCGCCGTCGATCCCGAGCCGATCGTCGCCGCCACCGTGGGGCTGGCCGACGCGGCCACCGTGCTGTCCGGCCGCCGCCCGCCCGAATGGGGCGACGCACCCAAGGTCCACATCGACCCCAGGTCCTGAACTGGTCGGACCTCCACGGGAACCGGACGCGCACGCCTGGTCATTCGGTTAAAAGAGCAGCCTTACGGGTGGCGGAGACGGGCTGGCGTGGGTCCTGGCTGGGTAGCTCGGCGGCCAGCCGCTCGAACACGGCCAGGTCGTCCCGGCCCGGCTCGCGCTGGCTGTACTCCCACAGCGCGTCGACGTCGCCCCGGTCGAGCACGGCATGCCGCAGCGCCGTCACCAGCTCGTCGCGTTCGGCCCGGATGGCGGGCGCCTCGGACCGGGCCAGCAGCGGAGCCCGGCCCGCGGCCAGTGCGGCCCGGAGGTCACCGTCCCGCAGCGCGGCCCGGACGGTCAGGAAGTCCGCCTCGACCTCGGCCCGCAGCCGGTACGGCTTGGTCCGCATGGCCAGCTCGCCGAGCTCGGTCCGCAGCCGGTGGATCTCGGCCCGCACGGTGACCGGGTTGCCGTCCTCGCCGTACAGGGACAGCGCCGGACGGCGGGCCTCGGGC